>JBKBVA010000012.1:0-9100 GCA_046289665.1 Allosphingosinicella sp. | reverse complement strand
CGCGGCACGGTCGGCCTGTGGCGCTGCCGGCGCGAGGGCGACGACGTCCTCGTCCTCGCCGGCAACGACTGGACCCGCCTGCCTTTCCTGCGCCAGCAGGTGAAGAAGCGCGAAGGCCGCCCCAATATGTGCCTCGCCGACTTCGTCGATCCGCAGGGCGAGGACTGGATCGGCGGCTTCGCGGTCGGCATCCACGGCCTCGAGCCGCACCTCGAACGCTTCAAAGCCGAGAATGACGATTATTCGGACATTCTCCTGAAGGCCCTCGCCGACCGCCTCGCCGAGGCCTTCGCCGAGCGCCTCCACCAGCATGTCCGCGACAGCATCTGGGGCTATGAGGCCGAGGACCGGCAGACCAACCAGGATCTGATCCGCGAGAATTACACCGGCATCCGCCCGGCGCCCGGCTATCCCGCCTGCCCGGACCACAGCCTGAAGCCGGTCTTGTTCGACATGCTCGGCGGCGATCCCGCCGGCGTGACGCTCACCGAAAGCTTCGCGATGTGGCCGACCTCGGCCGTCTCCGGCTTCTATTTCGGCCACCGCGACAGCCAGTATTTCGGCGTCGCCCGGATCGGCCCGGACCAGCTCGAAGACTATGCCGCCCGCCGCGGCGTCTCGCGCGAGCAGGCCGAACGCTGGCTCAGGCCCAATCTCGACTGAGGCCTCCCTCCCCGCCGCGCCAGCGGAGGGGAGGGACTAACATCGCCTACCAGCGCTGCCGCCAGCGATAGCCGTCCCAATAATAGCGCCCGCGGTTCGCGTCGCGGTAGCGATAGAGGTGGCGCGGGTCGCGCCAGCGGCGGTCGCCGCGCCAGTCGCGGCGGTCGTCGCGCATCGCCTCGCGCAGCTCGCGGCGGCATTCGCGCCGTTCCTTCCTGTATTCGCGGCGGCTGTCCGCCCGCCGCAGCTCGCGCCGGCATTCGCGCAGCTCCTCGCGATATTCGCTGCCGCGCGGATGGTTGTAGCCGTAGCCGTAGCCGTGGCCGCGCCAGCTCTGCGCCGAGGCGGCGGTGGCCGGGATCGCGAAGGTCGCCGCAGCGCATGCGGCAAGGACAAGGATACGCATACCCGTCTCTCCTGACATGATGTCCGCATCTGCGGCGGACCGTCGGAAAAACGAGCGGTCGGCGGCCCCCGTTGCATGAACGGCAAACTACCTGCCGTTCATCCTCCGTTTAGGCAGCGGGCGGGCCGTCCGGCGCGCCGCCGAAGGCGATCTTCAGCACCGCGAACAGCGCCATGGCGGCGGCGGCGATGACGAAGAAGTTGAGCAGCACGAGCGCGAACATCTTGGTCCCCTCCTCGTGCACATAATCCTCGATCACCACCTGCAGCCCCAGCTTCAGGTGCCAGAAGGTCGAGGCGACGAGGAGCAGCATCGGCACCGCGGCGAGCGGGCTCGCCAGCCATGCGGTGACCGTCGCATGGTCGAGCGCCGGGAGCCGCAGCAGCGACACGGCGAGCCACAGGAACAGGACGAACGTCGAGACCGAGGTCAGCCGCTCGACCCACCAGTGATGCGCGCCCGACCGTGCCGAGCCGAGCCCGCGCACCCGCGCGATCGGTGTCTCCATCCGCATGTCAGCGCCCCACGGCTATGTAGAGCCAGAACAAGGCGGTGAGGACGATCCCGCCCGCCACCGTCATATTGGCCCAGAATTTGTTGGTCGAAAGCTCGAACCCCGCCCCGATGTCCATGACGAGGTGCCTGAGGCCCGAAAGCGTGTGCTGGAAGAAGGCCCAGGAAAGGCCGACCGCGATGAAGATCCCGAACCAGCTCGTCGCCCAGCCGGTGAACGTCTCATAGGCCTCGGCCCCGCTCGCCGCGGCGACCAGCCACCAGACGAGGCCGAGCGCGCCCAGCGTGGCGAGGCCGGCGCCGGTGATCCGGTGGAGGATCGAGACCAGCATGTGCGGCCCCCACTTCCAGATCGACAGGTGCGGCGAGAGCGGACGGGACGGGTTACGGTGCATTCGGGCGCCTTCCGGTGAATGGACGCGCTTTTAGGACCTGGGCCGCGAGTTGCAAGCCATGGCGCGAACGCGGCCGCGGCCGGCGCCGCCGCCATTTCACGCCTGCAACAAAGCGAAACCCGGTGAAATCCTCCGGCAACCCGGCCGGCGCACATCGCTCCCATCGAGGAGAGGATGATCGCACATGTTCGACACCGACACGGCCGGCCACGTCTATCCGGGGATGAAGCAGGTGCTGAACAGCCCGGCCTTCCTCGTCCTTCTGCTTTCGGGGACGCTGCTCAACCTCCTCGCCCTCTCCTTCATGCTCTCGCCCTGCGCGCTCGCGCAGATGGCGCCCGCTTTCGGCGTGGCGCAGATCGAAGGGTCCTATTTCCTCTGAGCCGCGCCGCGCATCCGGCCGGCGCGGGGCAAGAGGCTAGAGGATCAGGTCGCCGACCGCGAGGGTGGGAGAATTGGAGGCGATCATGAAGTCGCCGATCCCGTCCCCGTTCAGATCGCCGAGCAGCTCGAGCTGGCCGTGGTTGATCTGGTAGCGCAGCTCGCCCGCTTTGCCGCTGAAGGCGCTCGTGCCGATGAACGAAAAGGCCTGGTCGTCGGGCGCGAATGGATCCGCATCGAGCGCCGACAGGTCGATCCGGTCGACGCCGGAGACGAAGTCGGGGAGATAGTCGGCCGCGAACTTGCGCCCGTCGGAGCGGAGCGAGGACAAGCGGCTGTCCCCCGGCCCGCCATAGACGAAGACGTCGCCGCCCGCGCCGCCGAACAGCAGGTCGCCTCCTTCCGCCCCGTGCAGCCGGTCTCCGCCGCCGCCGCCCTCCAGCCGGTTGTCGAGGGCGTTGCCGCGCAATTCGTCGTTGCCGAGGCCGCCCACCGCATTCTCGATCCGCGCGCCGTACGCGATCGAGATGTTGAGCGTCATCCCGCCGGCGTCGCTGAACGCCCCCTCGCGCAGGTCGACCCGCGAGGCGGTCGCATAGCCCGACAGGTCCAGCGTATCCCGGCCGCCCGCGTCCCAGATGGTGAAGACCGCGCTCGGATCGCGGGCGAGGTCGAAGGCGTCGCGCCCCGACGTGTTGTTGAATCCGTAGACGGTGTCGCCGGTCCGCGTCGCCATGTTGGCGCCGTAGAGCTTTTGCAGCGCGGCGACGTCGTAGAGGAGCGGGGTCGAGGCGAACTGGAGAACCCCGCCCGCCGCATGGCTGGCGCCGGTATTGGACGCGCCCCAATAGGACATGATCGTATATTGGGTGCTGTCCTGGAAATATTCGGCGTCGACCTCGTAGCCGGTGGCGCTGCCGATATTGTAGTCGCCGGCGTGGGACAGGCCGAGGCCGTGGAGCAGCTCGTGCATCAGCAGGCGGGCATTGTAGTCGCCGAGGCTCCAGCCGCCCTGCTTGTTGGTGAAGTCGCGGTTCATGACGATGTCGGCGCCGTAGATCCGGCCCATCGGCTCGGGCGGCCCGCTGCCGTCGACGATGAAGCGCAGCGCATAGCCTCCCCACGGCTTGGACGCGTCGTTGATCGTGTAGAAGCCGAGGAAATTGTTGGTCTTGCTGGGCGCCATCAGGGCGGAGGGGATGTTGACGAAGCTGATGTTGGCGACGTCGGAGACCAGCTGCATCGACTGCAGCAGCGACTGCCGCTCCGCCTCGCTGAACGCGGCGAAGCCGGTCTTGTGCTGGTGGTGCGCCATCGACTGGCTGTAGAACATGAAGGCGACGGGAACGGCGGTGTCCCACTTCCCGCCCCAGTGGGTAAGCTGGGCCACGACCTGATCGAGCGTCCAGACCGGCTTCATATCGCCCTCCACGAACCGCCGCCGCCATCAAGAGCCTCCGCGGGAGGAGAGTCAATGGCCGGCCGCAAGGAGAAGGGGGCCTCAAAGGCTCGCGAAAGGGGGGCCTTGAGGGGTCGGGAGAGGGGGGGAAGAAGGTGCGTCACCCCGGCGAAGGCCCGGCTCCGCGCGGAGCTGCGTCACCCCGGCGAAGGCCGGGGTCTCGTCGAGGTGAAGACGCAGCGCCCTTTCCGCCCCGAGATCCCGGCCTCCGCCGGGATGACGGACCGGCTCCGCGCGGAGGTCTTCCCCTTGCCCGCCGCCCGGCCTATGCGGCGCGGCATGGACAGACGGCACATCCTGGTCACCGGCAGCAGCCGGGGCATCGGCAAGGCGATCGTCGGGGCGCTCGCCGCGCATCGCACGATCGGGCATTCGAGCGGCGGCGGCGACGGGCGGATCGCGGCGGACCTTGCCGCACCGGGCGCGGCGGAAGCGCTGTGGGCCGAGGCGCTGGAGCGGCTCGACGGGCGCATCGACGTGCTGGTCAACAATGCCGGCATCTTCGAGGCGGCGCCGATCGACCTCCCCCACGCCGAATGGACGGCGCAGTGGGAGCGCACGATGCGAATCAACCTCACCGCCTCGGCCGAGCTCTGCCGGCTGGCGGTCGCCCACTTCCGCGCGCGGGGCGCGGGGGACGGCCCGCAAAGCGCGGAACCCCGCGGCGGGCGCATCGTCAACGTCGCCAGCCGCGCCGCCTATCGCGGCGATTCCCCGCAGCACTGGCATTATGCCGCGTCCAAGGCGGGCATGATCGGCATGACCAAGTCGATCGCGCGCGGCTATGCGGCGGAAGGCATATTCGCCTTCGCCGTCTGCCCCGGCTTCACCATGACCGGCATGGCGGACGACTATCTCGAAAGCCGCGGCGGCGGGAAACTGCTCGCCGACATTCCCTTGGGCCGCGTCGCCTCGGTCGACGAGGTGGCGGAAACCGTCCGCTGGCTCGCCACCGACGCCCCGCCCTCCGCCACCGGCTCGGTCCTCGACGTCAACGGCGCCAGCTATGTCCGCTAAGATCCTCCCCCAGCTTGCTGGGGGAGGGGGACCGCGCGCAGCGCGGTGGAGGGGCCTGCGGCGGCGGCCCACCGTCTCCCGCCCGACAGTCTCTCTCGCCGCCAGATTGCCGGGAGCCTCCTCATGAACAGCTGGAAGGTCACCCTCCCCTGCACCAAGGCGGAAGCCGAGGCGCTGCAGGAGGACATCACCCCGCTCGCTTTGCTCGACGTGCCGCCGGTGCTGATGACCAGCGAGCAGGACGCCGCCCGCCCCGACGAATGGCGGCTCGACGCCTATTTCGCCGAGCCGCCGACCGCGCGGATGCTCGAAATCCTGCGCGCCCTCGTGCCGAGCGCCGCCGGCACCGAGCCGGCCGTCGCGCAGGTGCCGGACGAGGATTGGGTGACGCTGAGCCAGCAGGGGCTGGAGCCGATGGCGGCGGGGCGCTTCTACGTCCACACGCCCCTCCACCGCGGCACCGCGCCCGAAGGATCGATCGCGCTCGAAATCGACGCCGGCCGCGCCTTCGGCACCGGCCAGCACGAAACGACCAGCGGCTGCCTGATCGCTTTGTCCGATCTCAAGGCGCAGGGCCTGCGTTTCTCCAACCTGCTCGATCTCGGCACCGGAACGGGCCTGCTCGCCTTCGCCGCGATGCGGCTGTGGCCGGGCGCCAGGGCGCTCGCCTCCGACATCGATCCGGTGGCGATCGAGGTCAGCGCCGAGAATGCCGAAGTGAACGGCGTCGCGCTCGGCCGCGGCCGCGGCAGGCTCGATCTCGTCGTGGCGCCGGGCATGGACCATCCGCGCCTCGCCGCGCGCGTGCCCTACGATCTCGTCATCGCCAACATCCTCGCCGGCCCGCTGATCGACCTCGCCCCCGCCGTCGCCGGCGCCATCGCCCCGGGCGGCCGCCTGCTCCTCGCCGGCCTCCTCGACAGCCAGGCCGACCGCGTCGCCGCCGCCTATCGCCGCCAGGGCATGATGCTGAGCCGCCGCGTCGAACGCGGCGAATGGCCCACCCTCGTCATGCGCAAACGCCGCGCACTCGGCTGGCGCTAAAGCCGTCATCCCGGCGAAGGGAGGGATCCGGGCCGGCCCTGTAATCGTCATCCCGGCGAAGGCCGGGATCTCGTGGAGCCCCGCCGTGTCGTCCCGTAACCCCGCCCCTAGCCGGGGCGGTGGATCACTCCGCCCCGGCCACCAGCGCGTTCCACGCCGCCTCGTCGATCACCTCGATCCCGAGCTCCGCGGCCTTCTTGAGCTTCGAGCCCGCGCCGGGGCCGGCGATCACCAGGTCGGTCTTGGCCGAGACGGATCCCGCCACCTTCGCGCCCAGCCGCTCGGCCTGCGCCTTGGCCTCGTCGCGCGACAGCGTCTCGAGGCTGCCGGTGAAGACCAGGGTCTTGCCGGTCACCGGCGACTGCTTGGTCTCCCACACCACGTCCTGCGGCGCGACGCCGGCGTCGAACAGGTCGGCGAGCACGTCGCGGTTGTGCGGCTCCTCGAAGAAGTCGAGCAAGGCGCCCGCCACCTCGCCGCCGATGCCGGGCGTCTCGATCGTCGCCGCCGCAGCCGCGTTGCGGCGCTGGCGCCATTTCTCGTCGCTCTCGCCGAGCGCCTGGCCGAGTTCCGCCCGCGCGGCGCGCGCGCGCTCGATGATCGCCGCGAGCGCGTCCCAGCTGCGGTAGCGCCGGGCGAGGTCGCGCGCCGTCACCTCGCCGACGTGGCGGATGCCGAGCGCGAACAGGAAGCGGTCGAGCGGCGGCGTTCGCCGCGCGTCGATCGCGGCGATGAGGTTGGCCGCCCAGACCTCGCCCTTCTTCTTGCGCGCCAGCAATTGCTCTTCGGTCAGCCGGAAGATGTCGGCCGGGCTCCTGATCAGGCCGTCGTTGAAGAAGCTCTCGATGTTGGTGATGCCGAGCCCCTCGATGTCGAGCGCGTGGCGCGAGACGAAGTGCCTCAGCCGCTCGACCCGCTGGGCCGGGCAGACGAGGCCGCCGGTGCAGCGCACGTCGACCTCGCCCTCCTCGCGCACCGCCTCCGAATCGCATTGGGGGCAGCGGGTCGGGAAGACGTAGGGCGGCCGGTCCGCGTCGGGGGTGAGGTTCTCCAGCACCTGCGGGATGACGTCGCCGGCGCGCTGGATGCGCACCCGGTCCCCCGGCCGGACGCCGAGCCGGGCGATCTCGTCGGCATTGTGGAGCGTCGCATTGGTCACCGTCACCCCGCCGACGCTGACCGGGGTGAGCCGCGCCACCGGCGTCAGCTTGCCCGTCCGCCCGACCTGGATGTCGATCGCCTCCAGCACCGTCTCCGCCTTCTCGGCCGGGAACTTGTGCGCCAGCGCCCAGCGCGGCGCCCGCGACACCGCCCCCAGCCGCGCCTGCCAGTCGAGCCGGTCGACCTTGTACACCACCCCGTCTATGTCGAAGCCGAGCCCCGCCCGTTTCGCCTCGATCGCGCGGTAATGGGCGAGCAGCCCTTCCAGCCCGGTGAACCGCGCCATATCCTCCGCGATCGGCACCCCCCAGCCCGCGATCGCCCGCATCACCCCCATCTGCGTCCCGGCCGGCAGCGCCGACGCCTCGCCCCAGCCATGGGCGTAGAAGCGCAGCGGCCGCGCCGCCGTCACCCCCGCATCCTTCTGCCGCAGCGAGCCGGCCGCCGCATTCCTGGGATTGGCGAACTGCCGCGCCTTCGCCGGATCCTCCGCCTCCGCCAGCAGCCGCGCATTCAGCGCCGCAAAGTCCGCCTTCGACATATAGACTTCGCCGCGTATCTCGAACACGTCCGGCACGTCGCCGGTCAGCCGCTCCGGAATGTCGGCGATGGTGCGCGCATTCTCCGTCACCACCTCGCCCGTCGCCCCGTCGCCCCGCGTCGCGGCGAGCACCAGCACCCCTCTCTCGTAGCGCAGCGAGCAGGACAGGCCGTCGATCTTCGGCTCCGCGGTCAGCGCCACTTCCTCCTCGGCGCCGAGGCTCAAAAACCGCCGCACCCGCGCGACGAACTCCGCCACCTCCTCCTCCGAAAAGGCATTGTCGAGGCTCAGCATCGGCACGCGGTGGGCGACCTTGGAGAGGTGCGCCGCCGGCGCCGCCCCCACCTGGCGCGACGGGCTGTCCCCCCGCACCAGCTGCGGAAACGCCGCTTCCAGCGCCGCATTGCGCCGCACCAGCGCATCGAATTCCGCGTCCGAAATCTCCGGCGCGTCCTCGCCGTGGTAGAGCGCATTGTGCCGCGCGATCTCGCCCGCCAGCCGCGCGAGCTCCGCCGCCGCCTCGGCCTCCGTCAGGTCCCGTCTCGCCCCGTCCATCCCCGCCGGTTAGGCGAGCGCGCGCCCCCCCGCAAGCGGCCCTTGCAATGTAGGAGATCGCCCGAAACAAAGGCGGAACGAACAGCCCGCCGAGTCGCCCCCATGCCCCAGCGCACCACCCGCCGCCGCGCCGCCGAGAATGCCGCCTTCCTCGCCGCTCTCGCCAAGACCGGCAACGCCCGCCTCGCCGCCCGCCTCCTCGGCGTCCACCGCGCCGCCTACACGAAGCGCCGCGCCAAGGACCCGGACTTCGCCGCCCGCTGGGACGCCGCCTTGGCCTTCGCCCACGCCGCCTTCCACGAAGCGGACGGCCGCCCGCCGCCCCCGGCCCTCCCCGCCGCGCCCGGCGACGGCGCCCTGCGCACCAAAGGCGGCGAGCCCCGGATCGTGCGCACCCGCGCCGGCCGGCTGCAGCTGCGCCGCGCCCTCCCCGGCCGGATGACCAAGGCGGCCGAGCAGGCCTTTCTCGCCGCGCTCGCCGCCTCGGCCAACATCCGCCTCGCCGCCGCCGCCGCCGGCTTCGCGCATTCGAGCTTCTACGCCAGGGCCCGCGCCTCGCCCGCCTTCGCCCGCGAAGCCCGCCTCGCGCTCGCCGCCGGCTACGAGAGGGTCGAGGCCGCCGCGATCGCCGCGGCGCTGCCGTCGAGCCACGAGGACGATCGCTGGCGCCACAACGATCCGCCGCCGCTGCCGCGGATGACGCCCGGCCAGGCGCTGCAGCTCCTCTATCTGCACGAAAAGAGCGTCCGCCAGGGCTGGACCCGCCCCCACCGCCGCCGCCGCCGCGGCGAATCCGACGAGACCCACCGCCTCCGCCTCGCCGCGATGTGGAGCGCGGAACAGGCAAGCGAAGCCGAAGACGCCGCCCTCGCCCGCGCCGCCCGCGCCGCCGTCCCCGACGATTACGCCTTGGGCGACGCCCCCCTCCTCCCGGACCTCGACCAAATCACCGACTGGAGCAAGGC
>JBKBVA010000129.1:0-7377 GCA_046289665.1 Allosphingosinicella sp. | reverse complement strand
ACCTCCCTCGCCACGCGCGTCACCTCGGAGGCGAAGCTGTTGAGCTGGTCGACCATGACGTTGATCGTGTTCTTGAGTTCGAGAATCTCGCCCTTCACGTCGACGGTGATCTTCTTCGACAGGTCGCCCGACGCCACCGCCGTCGTCACCTCGGCGATGTTGCGGACCTGGCCGGTCAGATTGTCGGCCATCAGGTTCACGTTGTCGGTCAGATCCTTCCAGGTGCCGGCGACGCCTTCCACCCGCGCCTGGCCGCCGAGCTTGCCTTCGGTGCCGACCTCCCTCGCCACGCGCGTCACCTCGGAGGCGAAGCTGTTGAGCTGGTCGACCATGACGTTGATCGTGTTCTTGAGCTCCAGAATCTCGCCCTTCACCTCGACGGTGATCTTCTTGGACAGGTCTCCGCTCGCCACCGCGGTCGTCACTTCGGCGATGTTGCGGACCTGGCTGGTGAGGTTGGTCGCCATCGCGTTGACGTTGTCGGTCAGATCCTTCCAGGTGCCGGCGACGCCGCGCACGTTCGCCTGGCCGCCCAATTTGCCCTCGGTGCCGACCTCGCGCGCCACGCGCGTCACTTCGGACGCGAAGGAGGCGAGCTGCTCGACCATCGTGTTGACGACCTTGCCGATGCGCAGGAATTCGCCCCTGAGCGGCCGGCCGTCGATCTCGACGGTCATCGACTGCGACAGGTCGCCCTTCGCCACCGCGCCGATGACGCGCGCGACCTCGGCGGTCGGCTGGACCATGTCCTCGATCAGCTCATTGACCGAGCGGATCGCCGATTCCCATCCGCCGGTCGCGGCCTTGACGCGGCCGCGCTGGCTGATCTTGCCTTCCTTGCCGACGACCTGCGACAGCCGCTCCAGCTCCTCGGTCATGCCTTCGTTGAGGCCGACGATCTCGTTGAACAGGCGGGCGATCTCGGCATCCTCGCCGGTGAGGTGCTCGGGCAGGCGCACGGAGAAGTCGCCGCGGCGGAAGCTGCGGAGCGCGCTGAGCAACTGGCGGCTGTCGATGAAGTCTTTCTGGGGGGACTGGACGTTCACGCTCAACTCCTTCGGCACGCCTCAAACGCCCGAATCCTACTGTGTCGGGTCCCCGCCCGGCCCCTTCATAGCAAAATCGGAAAAAACCACCCCTACAAAACGACATGTCCTTTTTTCCGGGACGGCGGGTTGCGCCGACGCCCGAGGCCGGTAGAAGGCCGCCTCGGGGGCGGGACGGACTTTGCCAGCACGGGGTGCACCCGTGCGTAACGAGGATCGGCCGACGGATATGCCGTCAGAACAGGACATAGACAGCTTCATCCGGGCGAGCTTCCGCTCCGTCTGGGCGCTGGAATTGCTCTGTTATCTGCGGCAGAACCGGGAACGCAGCCTGTCGCACGGCGAGATGGTGACCGGGCTGAGGGGAAGCGATCTGGTGGTTGCGCAGAGCGTCGAATCGCTGGCCACGGCCGGTCTGATCCTCGTCGAGGCCGACGGGTCGGCGCGCTACGCGCCGGCGAGCGAGGATCTCGACGCGCTGGTCGAGGGCACCGAGGCGCTCTACGGGAAGAGCCCGGACGCGGTGCGGCGGATGATCGTCTCCGCCGCCAATCCCGCGATCACCGCCTTCGCCGACGCATTCCGGATCAGGAAGGATTGAGGCGTGGCTGATATCTTCCCCGCAGCCGTCTACATCCTGTGCTTCCTCACGAGCAGCGCCTGCGGGCTGCTGCTCGCCCGCAACTACCGCCGCACCCGCGCGCCGCTCCTGCTGTGGAGCGCCTTCTGCTTCGTGCTGCTGGCCGCGAACAACCTCGTGGTCGTGCTAGATATCATCGTCCTCCCCGGCATCGACTTCCGCCTGGTGCGGCACCTCTTGTCGCTGGGCGCGGTGTCGGTGCTGCTGTTCGGGTTCATCTGGGATCTCGAGGAGTGACGCGCTGATGCTGTTCGACTTCCTTTCCGGCGCGATCACGATGGGCTTCGTCGTCGCGGGGCTGTTCTTCCTGCGCTTCTGGAAGCGCACGCACGAGAGCCTGTTCATCACCTTCGCGCTGGCCTTCTGGCTGCTCGGCCTCACCCAGGCCCTGCTCGCCTTCACCAGCATTCCGGTCGAGGAGCGCAGCTGGCTCTATCTGCTGCGCCTCGCCGCCTTCGCGCTGATCCTCGTCTCGATCTGGCTGAAGAACCGCAAGGGCTGAGGCCCGCTCAGGGCTGCGGCGCGGCCCCGAAATCCCCGCCGATCGCGCGGAACAGCACGATTTCCGCGTCGGCCGCCTCGGCTTCGACCGCGGCCAGGCGGTCGCGGGCGCGGTTGAGCGCCCGTTCGGCCTCGAGGGCGCCCAAAAAATCGGTGAGGCCGGCGCGGTACTGGAGGCGCGCGATCTGCGCCGTCTCCCGCGCCGCCTCCACCTGCCGGACGAGCGCGACGCGCTGCCGCTCGCGCGCATCGACTGCGGCAAGGCTCGCCTCGACCTCGCCGAAGGCGCGCAGGACGACGCCGCGATAGGTCGCCACCGCCTCGGCGGTGCGGGCGCGCGCCGCCCCAGCGCAGGAGCAATTGTAGACGAAATCGAGCAGCGGCCCGGGGAGGGAGGGGCCGACGGTGGCGCCGATCGCATCGGCCGAGAAGAAATCGCCCAGCGCCGCGGCGACCAGGCCGAGAACGGCGGTGATCGACAGGCGCGGATAGCGGCCGGCGACCGCGGCGGCGGTGTCGGCGTCGGCGGCGGCGATGCGGGCGAGCGCGGCCGCGATGTCGGGGCGCCGCAGCAGGAGGTCCGAGGGAATTCCCGCCTGCGGCGCGCCGAAGCGGGGCACGTCAGGCGGGGCGACGAGCGGCGCGACCTCGGCCGCCGGGAGGCCGGTCAAGGTGGTCAGCGCGGCGATGCGCGCCGCCTGTTCCGCCTCGATCGGCGCGATCGTCGCCGCCGCCTCCGCCAGCAGCGCCTCGCCGCGGACCGTGTCGATGCCGGCGACGAGGCCGGCGCGGGCCTTTTCGCGGGTGACGGCCAGCGTCGCCTCGGCCGCCGCGACATTGTCCCGCGCGATCGCCTCGCGCGCCGCCGCCGCGCGGCCGGCGACATAGTTGCGCGCCACATCGGTGACGAGCGCCAGGCGCACCGCGGCGGCGTCGAAGCCGGCGGCGCTGAGCCGGGCACGGGCCGCTTTCTCGTCCGCGGCGAGGCGGCCGAACAGATCGGCGTCCCAGCTCCCCTCGATTCCGGCGCGGGTGAGGATGCGCTCCCGGTCGATCGCCACGGCCGGGCCGTCCCCGCCGCCGCCGAAGCCGAACTCGCCGGTCGAGGTGCGGTTGTAGGTGACGCTGGCCGAGCCGGAGAGGAGCGGCATCCGCTCCGCCTCGGTCAGCCGCAGCCCGGCGCGGGCCTGGTCGATCCGCGCCGCCGCCGCGGCGAGGTCCGGCGATCCCGCCAGCGCCGCGGCGACGAGCCGCGCGAGCGCCGGGTCCTCGAGGCGGCGCGTCCACCATTCGGACGGCGGGACGGCGCCGCCGGCGGGATGGTACCAGGCCGGCGGCGATGCGGTGACCGGCGCCGAATCCGGTACCGCCGTGGCGCAGCCGGCGAGGAGCAGCGGGAGGAGGAGCGCCCGCTTCATCGCGCGGCCCCGGGCGGACGGGCCGGGATGAAGGCGTCGACCTGCTGGCCGACGAAATAGCCCTCCACGTCCTGCGGCAAGGCGTAGATCAGCTGCAGCACCCGCACGTCGACCCGCTCGTTCGAGCGGTTGGTCAGCGAGCGCTTCGGCACGACCAGAGGCTCGGCCCGCACGAACCGCGCCTGGACGCGGCGCGCGGCATTGCCGCGGGGCGTCACCACCGCCGGCGTGCCGAGGCGCACCCGGCCTATCTCGTTCTCGTCGACGTCGATGCGGACGTGGAGCGGGATCGTCTCGCCCAGCACCATCAGCGGATCGTCATTGCCCGGGCCGGGGCCGGCGGTGGCATATTGGCCGGCGCGCGTATTGACCTGGAGCACCGTCGCGGTGCGCGGGGCGCGGACGCGCAGCAGGTCCGCCGCGGTCGACGCGCTCGCCGCCTGCGCCTGCGCCTGGCGCAGCTCGGCCTGGGCGACCTCGAGCCGGGCCGCCGCCTGGTCGCGGGCGGCGCGGCGGTCGATCACCTGCTGCTCGGCGACGGCGCGGGGATCGCCGACATCGGCGTAGAGGGAATAGAGGCGCTGCGCCGCGGCGAGATCGGTGCGCGCTGCGTCGACCCGTTCGCGGGCGAGGCGCACCGCCGCCTGCCGCTCGCCGAGCTGCGCGCGCGCGTCCCGGTCGTCGATGGTGAAGAGCAACTGGCCGCGGGTCACCCGCTCGCCAGGGGCGACGGCGACATCGGTGACGAGACCGGGGCGCTGGGCGCCGACCTCGATCAGCTCGCTCGACGGCTCGACGATGCCGGCGCCGGAGACCGTCCCCTCGCGCAGCTGGTCCTGCGGCACGGTGGGCGGCTTGTTGGCCGGATCGGTGAGGTTGCGGTCGGGCTGGGTGGTGAAGACGATCCACAAGGCCGCGGCCAGCGCGACGAGGGCGACGAAGGGCAGGATCTGCCGAGGGAAGGGAAAGCGGGCCATCAGTGCTGGAGCTCCTTCGCGGCCGCGGCCTTTTCGGGGCGGCGGTCCGAGACGATGCGGCCGTCCTCGATCTCGACGATGCGGTCGGCGAGGTCGAAGACGCGGTTGTCGTGGGTGACGATGATGACGGCGCGGTCGGGCTGGATCGCCACCTCGCGCAGCAGGTCCATGACCCGGCGCCCGGAGGAAGCGTCGAGCGCCGCGGTGGGCTCGTCGC
This sequence comes from Allosphingosinicella sp., assembly GCA_046289665.1. GTDB lineage: Bacteria > Pseudomonadota > Alphaproteobacteria > Sphingomonadales > Sphingomonadaceae > Allosphingosinicella. The sequence continues at coordinate 2,578 of JBKBVA010000129.1, read as the reverse complement.
AGACGACTAGGCGCGGATCGTGGACGAGCGCGCGGGCGATGGCGACGCGCTGCTGCTGCCCGCCCGAAAGCTGCCGCGGCAGGCGGTCGGCCAGGTTCGCGATATTGAGCCGCTCGAGCGTGCGCCGCGCCCGCTCCAGCGCTTCGCCGCGCTTCATGCCGGCGGCGACGAGCGGGACGCTGGCATTCTCCGCGGCGCTGAGCGTCGGGATCAGATTATACTGCTGGAAGATGAAGCCGATATTGGCGAGGCGGAACTTGACCAGGGCGGTCGCGGAGAGGTCGTAAATCTCGGTGTCGAAGACGCAGACCGTGCCCTCGGTGGGATAAAGGATGCCGGCGATGATCGAGATCAGCGTCGTCTTGCCCGAGCCGGATTCGCCGACGAGATAGGTGAGCTCGCCCGGTTCGATCGCGAGATCGACGCCGTCGAGCGCCCGCACCGCGGTCTGGCCGGCGCCGAACACCTTGGTGATGGCGCGCACGTTGATGGCGGGGGCGCCGCTCACCGGAACACCTCGGCCGGCTCCATCCTGAGCACGGTGCGCAGCGCCAGGAAGCCGGTGCCGAACACCATCAAAGCCACGACCACGCCCACCCCGACCAGGATCTGCCAGGGCGTGTAGAAGCCCTTGAAGGTATCGGAATGGGCGCCGCCGAAGGCGATGAAGGCGGTGGCGATGCCGATCCCGATCGAATAGCCGATCACGCCGATCCAGCCCGCCTGCAGCGCGACCATGCCGCGGATCTTGGCATTGGTGACGCCGATCGCCTTCAGCGCGCCGAACTGCTTGATGTTGTCGCGGATGAACAGGCTGAAGGTGAGGCCGACGATCGCCGCGCCGACGATGAAGCCGAGCAGGACGGTGAGGCCGAAGTTGATCGGGATGCCGGTATTCTCGGCCACGTACCAGATCGAATCGAGCGCCCATTCCTCCTGGGTGCGCGCCTTGAGGCCGGTCGCCGACTCGATCCGCCGCGCCACCGCCTCGGGCGTCTCGCCGCCGCCGGCGCGGGCGAGGACGAAGCTCATCCGGTTGCGCGTGCCGGGCACGTAATCGAGCGCGTTCGAATAGCGTGTGTAGAGGAGGACGCCCGAGGTGAAGCTCGGATTGGCGTCGACCACCCCGCGGATCACCGCCCGCCGGTCGTTGAGCTCGATCACCGTGCCCATCGGGTCGCGGCCGTCGCGGAACAGCTTCCGGCCGCCGACATCGTCGACGAAGATCGCATCGGGCGCGGAGAGATCGCCGATTCGGCCGCGCAGCACGCGCTGGGGCAGGCCGATCAGGGTGGCGTCGTCGAGCCCGACCACGGTTACCTGCTCGAGCTGGCCGCCCGGCGTGCGGACCGTCGCGCCCTGCCGGAGCAGCGGCACCGCCCAGGCGACGCCGGGGACGCCGCGGACGCGGTAGAGATCGGTTTCCGGGAGGGGGCGCGTGCCCTCGATCGACTGCGCCTTCTCGTCCATCACCCAGATGTCGGCATCGGTGACGTCCCAGATCGCCGCGGAGGCGCGGAGCATCAGGTTGACGAAGAGGGTGGACTGCTGTGCTATCAGCAGGGTGGAGAAGGCGATGCCGAAGATCAGGCCGAAATATTTGACCCGATCCCCGGTGAGCATGCGCAGTGCGATCCAGCCCATGTGCCGCCTTGTCCTCGATGGATGGAACGCTTACTGACCGGCGGGTCATTAGCAGGTCGCACGCGAAAGGCAATACAGGATTTGGGCCAGCCTCCCCCCGCTCCCCGCCGCCGCCGCAAGGAGGCGAGACCCAGCGAGATCGTCGAGGCTGCGCGCGCGACCTTCGTCGAGCACGGCTTCGCCGCCACCAGGGTGGAGGAGATCGCGCGGCGGGCGGGGGTGTCGAAGGGCACCGTCTACCTCTACTTCCCGACCAAGGAGGCCCTTTTCGAGGCGGTGGTGCGGGAGAATGTGCTGCCGGTGCTCGATCGCGCGGCAACGATGCTCGCGGCCGACACCGAGACGCCGGCGCCGGTGCAGCTGCGGTTCCTGCTCGAGACCATGTACCGCGAGCTGGTCGGCACCGAGCGCAAGCGCCTCCTCCACCTGATCGTGGCGGAGGGGCCGCGCTTTCCCTGGCTGTCGGAATTCTACCACCGCGAATTCGTCAGCCGCGGCATGGCGCTGCTCAGGACCGTGATCGAGCGCGGCGCCGCGCGGGGCGAGCTGGCGCCCAACGGGCTCGACCGCTTCCCCAAGATCATCGTCGCGCCGGCGATCCTCGCCGCGCTCTACGCGATCCTGTTCGGCCCGCACGAGCCGCTCGACCTCGACGCTTATTGCGAGGCCCATCTGCAGGCGGTGCTGAAGGCGCTCGACGCGGCGCCGGCGCGGTGAGGCGGATCCGGGTAAACGCAAAAAGGCCCCCGTCCGGGCGGACGAGGGCCTTGGTTGGTTGCGGGGGCAGGATGTGACGCGGCTGTGCCGCGTCGTCTTCGCGGCCTGCGGCCGCTCCGGCTGAACGAGGATCAAGCTCCACAGCCGCCCAAAACCAACAAAGCCCCCGTTCCGGAGAAAGGGGGCTTTGTTGGTTGCGGGGGCAGGATTTGAACCT
>JBKBVA010000128.1:0-7397 GCA_046289665.1 Allosphingosinicella sp. | reverse complement strand
AAGGCGGACGGATCGTAAGTGCAGGCATAGAGATGCACTCCATGGCGATCGGCGGCTAGTCGCCGGGCCAGGTCCGCCAGCACGTCGCGCAGGGGACGCCGCTGGACGAAATCGGTGAAGCGCAGGTCCGCGCCGAGGCTCTTGCCGAGCGCCGCCGCGATGCGGACCGCGGCGAGCGAGTCCCCGCCCCCTTCCGCGAAGCTGCGCGCCAGGTCGGGCGTGCGGCCGAGCACCTTTCGGTAGGCCGCCGCAAATTCGGCCTCGAGGCCGCCCCGCTCCGTCCAGGGGCCGCCGTCGCCGGGCGTCTCGAGGAGCGCCTCGAGCCGGCGGCGGTCCGCCTTGCCGTTGCGGTTGAGCGGAATGCGCTCGAGGCAGTGGTAGCTTGCCGGGCGCATGTAGGGCGGCAGGCTCTCCCCCACCCCGCTCAGCACGTCGTCGAGCGAGGCGCCGCCGCGCAGCTGCAGAAAGGCGTGGAGCGCCACCGGACCGTCGGGCGCGCGGCGGGGCACGAGCGTCGCGTCCACCACGCCCGGCTGGCCGACGATCGCGCTCAGCACGTCGTCGAGCTCTATGCGATGGCCGCGCACCTTCACCTGGTCGTCGAGGCGGCCGAGATATTCGACCAGGCCGTCCGCGTTGCGCCGCACGCGATCGCCGGTGGCATAGGCCAGGACGGGTTCGCCGGCGCCGCTCTCGACCGCGACGAAGCGGCGGGCGGTTTCCTGCGGATTGCCGACATAGCCCCGCGCGATCCGCGGCCCGCTCAGGAACAGCTCGCCGACCTCTCCTTCCCCGACCGGCGCGCCGCCTTCGCCGCGGATGATCGCTTCGGTTCCGCGCACCGGCACCCCGATCGGCACGCGCCCCGCCGTCACGTAGCCGGGCAGCCTGTCCCGCGCCACGCGATGGACGAGGGAGAAGGTCGCGAACTCGGTGGGGCCGTAGGCATTGTAGAGCTGGAGGCGGGTATAGGGGCAGCGGCCGTAGAGGCGGCTCGCGGCGACCGGATCGAAGGCCTCGCCGCCGACCAGGAGGTGGCGCATGCCGGCAAGCGCGGCCGGCGCGTGCTCGGCCATCACCTTGAACAAGGAGGTGGTGAGAAAGGCGGTATCGCAGCGCCCGTCGCGGACGCGGTTCGCGAAGCGTTGCGGATCGATCACCGCCTCGTCGTCGAACACGACGGCGCAGCCGCCGTTGAGGAGCGCCGCCCAAAGATCGAAGCTCAGGGCGTCGAAGGCGGGGTTCGCGACATGCGCGATCCGCTTCTCCGGACCGGCCGGCACGAAGTCCGGGTCCCGCATCAGCAACGTGATGGCGACATGCGGCACCGCGACGCCCTTCGGAATGCCGGTGGAGCCCGAGGTGAAGAATATCATCGCGAGGTCGTCGGCGCCGTGCTCCGCCGCAGGCGCTTCGGGATTTTCGGCGTCGCGCATGCGGGCCGCGATCGCCGCGCCGTCCTCCGCTTCGACGACCAGCCTCGGGTTCAGCTGCCCGAGCGTCGCCGCGCGCCGCTTCGGCGGGAGGGAGGGGTCGAGGGACGCCGACACGGCACCCAGCCGCGATATTGCGAGCAGCAGCGCCGTCAGCGGGAGGCCGCGGGGCAGGAAGCTGGCGACGAAGTCCCCGCGACCGACGCCCTGCCGCTGCAGCCAGCCTGCCAGGCGCGCGGCGCAACTGTCGAGTTCGACATATGTGGCCGCGTCGCCCGTGTCGGCCACGGCCTCTCTGGGGCCGAAGCGGCGAACCGCGTCGGCGAAGGCGGCATCGAGGGTCATCGGGCCGCCTGCCGCTCGCCCGCAGCTCGTTTCGGTCACACCGCCCCTTCCGAAGCGAGGAGGGGCTGCGCCGGCTCGGGAGCGGCCACGGTCCGGACGACGCCGAGCGCCGCGCCCGAACCGCAGGAGACGACGCCGCCATTGTGGGGCGACTGCCGCGCGCAGGCGCCGCAATAGGCGTCGCCGAGCTGGAACAGGCCGAGCAGCTTCGGCGCCGACATGTGGATCAGCGTGCCGTCCGGGAGCATGCCGATCCCATCGCGGTCGACGGCGCGGGCGCGGCGTTGAAGGAGGGGGAGAGCGGCGGTCTCCAAAGCCGAGGCCCAGGCGTCGGCGTCCGTCTCCCAGCCGCAACGAACCTCGAAGCCGCCATGGCCGAACGCGGTCTTCAGCACCCACTCCTCGCGCTCGGCCGCGGCGCGGCGGCGGGCGGCGTCGGAGAGGAAGACGGTGCGGGGGAGAAGCCCGCGGACGAGATCCGTCTCGCCCTGCGGCAGCAGCCCCTGCTCCACGCACCGCCAGGTCATCGCCATCACCGACTTGCTGGCGAGAAGGTCGGTCGCCGGATCGATCGCCTGGACGATCGCCCCGCGCGCGACGGCGGCGTCGTAGCCGGCGTAGCGGCAGGGCGAGACGGCGCGGTCGGCGATGCTGCAGCACTGATAGGCGAGGAGCGGCGCCCCCGCCGCGGCGGCGAGCGAGGCGGCCTCCTCCTCGTCGCAGACGGCGACCGCCACGCCGAGCGTGTCGGCGAGGCTGTTCGCGACGACGGCCGCGATCGCCGCATAGGTGCCGGCGGTCGTCCGGTCGAGGACCACGGCGACCCGGTCGGTGCCGTACCGGTCCATCAGAGCCGCCATCTCCCGCCCGACGGCGGCGGCGAGCGACGGCCAGGTCTCGGCGCCGGCGAGGCCCTGGCGGGCGAGAATATCGTCGTAAACCGACTGGACCGCGTCGAAAGCGAAGACGCCGAGCGCCCCGCCGGCATTGAGCTCGACCGCCCGCCAGCCCTCGGCGGTCTCCAGCACGTCCCAGCGCACCGGAAACAGGTCGGCGCTCGGCAGATGCAAAGCCGCGCAGGCGGCCTGGGGGAAGCCCGCCGCCGCCGCGAAGGCCTCGACGTCGTCTCCATAGAGCAGGCGACCGCACTTCGCCATGATCCGGCGGAGCGCCGCAAGCCGGCCGCTGAGATCCTCGATCATGTCCGCCTCGACGACGAGCGGCGTCAGCAGCGTGTTCCAGTCCGGCCGGCTGAAGCGGGATTCGACGGCAACCCGGTGGATTCGCTCGGCGACGACTTCCGAGTCGGGGTGATCCTCGAAATAGTCGTACCAAAACCCGTCATGACTGGAGACGAGCGACTTAAGCCGCATAACAAGACACTGCCTCGATCCACTGGCGAGCCGCATCTTCCCAAGCCGGGCCGGAGTTGTCTATCGAAAAGAAACGGTCCACAACCGCAACTGGTTGGGCGCGAGAACGAACGGCCCACGGTCCCCTGTAGACGAGGTATCTTTGCGTGCCGGCTTGGTGGTCGAAGGCAACATCTCCGCTTCGCACCGGCCGCAAGCCAGACCTTTCGACATTGGGGGCTGGTCCAGCGCTCGTCGCACTCGCGGTGCCGATCACCTTGCAGGCCGTCCTTTCCGCCGCCGTTTTGCTGATCGACATCTTCTTCGTCGCCCGGCTCGGCACGGCCGCGGTGTCGGCGGTCGGCTGGACGGCGGCCCTGCTCGGCCTGTTCAACGTGCTGGTGAACGGGGTCGGCATCGCGGTGACCGCGCTCGTCGCGACCGCGCTCGCCAGCGACGACCCGGCGGCGCCGCGCGCGGCGATCGGCCAGGCGCTCGCCGCGACGCTCCTCCTGTCGCTGCTGATCCCGCTGCTCGCCTGGCCCTGCTACGAGCCGTTCCTGCGGGCGTTCGGCGCGCCGACCGAGACGATCGCGCTCGGCCGCCCCTATGCCGCCTGGGTGATCTTCGGCTCGCCGTCGCTGACCGCCCTGTTCGTCGTCAACTGCATCCTGCGCGGGGCGGGACGCCCGGAGATCGCGCTGCGGGCGCTGATCGTCGCCTGCCTTGCCAGCATCGTGCTCAACCCGGTGCTGATCTTCGGCCTCGGCCCCGTCCCCGCCTACGGTCTCGCCGGCGCGGGGGCGGCGACGGTGCTGGGCCGGCTGGCGGGGACCTTCTACCAGGCCGCGACGTTCCTCGGTCCCGAGCGGGCGCGCCTCGGCGCCGTCACCCTGAGAGACCTCTGGGTGCCCCCCGCCGCCTTCGCGCGCCTGCTGTCGATGTCCGCCGGCGGCACCGCCCAGTCGGTGGTGATGCTGCTCAGCGCCCTGTTCATCCTCCGGTTCACCGCCTTCTACGGCGAGGCTGCGGTGGCGGGGTACGTGATCGCCAGCCGCATCGTCGGCTTCGCCGTCCTGCCGATCCACGGCATCGCCGCGTCGGCGATGGTCCTCGCCGGCCAGAGCACGGGCCGGCGGCGGCGGACGGAGACGGTCGTCCATCTCGCCACGGCGGGCAGCGTCGCGATCACCCTCGCCCTGACCGCAATCGCGATCGGGCTGGCGGAGACGATCGTCGGCTGGTTCGCGGCGGGCCCGGAGGCGGTGCTCCACGCCGAGCGCTACCTGGCGATCGCCGCGATCTTCTTCGCGCCCTATGCGCTCGCCTCCGTGCTCACCCACGTCGTGAACGGAGTCGGCCGGCTGCGCGACGTCGCGGTCGCTTATGCTTTGGCTTATTTGGCGGTGCAGGTCCCCCTCGCCTTCGCGCTGACGGGCGGCCTCGGCCTCGGCGCGGCCGGGGTGTGGGCCGCGGCCGGACTTGCCCATCTCGCGCTCGCCCTCCTCGCGGTGCCGGTCGCCCGGCGGCACGTCTCGCGCCGGCTGCTGCGGCCCTTCGCACTGCTGCGCGACCTCGGTCTCCGCCGGCGCTAGAGCATGATCGTCCTGGATGATCGCTCATCGCTCATCCGGAGGAGGGACTGAGCCTGGCGAAGGCCCGTCTCGAAGGACCAGCTCCGTGCGTCCTTCGAGACGCCGCTTCGACTTCGCTCAGCGGCTCCTCAGGATGAGCGGTTCAGCGCAACATGATCACGCTCTCCAGGGTCAGGCGGGAAGCGGCGTTCTCTCCGCGGCCCGTTCCAGCGCGGCCGCTTCCTCGCGGATCAGCGCCACGACCGCAGCGAGCTGCGGGGGCTCGATTACAGTCGAATGGTCGCCCCCGACCGTCTCGACCCGCAGGTCGGAGGCCCGCCGCCGCCAATAGTCGATCATCGCCTGCTGGTGCGCCGGCCCCTTGTCCGCCGTGGCCAGGACGAGGGCGGTGCGCGCCGGCGAGGGCGCCAGCGTATGCTTCAGCAGCATCAGGTGGTGGTTGTAGAGCCGGAAGTAGCGGGCGATCGCCGCGTCCGAAATGCCCGGATACATGCCGCTATATTTTACAAGTTTCTGCCGGAACACCTCCAGGCTGACCGGCGCGATCGAGGCGAGCAGCTTCGGATCGTCGCTTCCCTGCGTGTCGAGCATCACCGCCGTCGCCCGCCCGCCGCGCTCCGTGGCCTGGCGCGCCATTTCGTAGGCGACGAGGCCGCCGAAGGAGGCGCCGACGAAGACGTGCGGCCGATCCGCCTCGCCAAGGCGCTCCAGATAGAGGCGCGCCATCTCCTCCACGCTCGGCGGCAGCGGCTCGTCTCGCTCCACCCCGAAGGCCTGGATGCCGGTGACCCGGTGCCGGTCCGGCAGCGCCCGGGCGAGCGGGATGTAGGTGAAGGCCGCCCCGCCCGCCGGATGGACGCAGACGATATGGGTGCCCCCGGCACCTTCCTTGAAGACAACCGTCCGCTGCGGCTCGACGGAAGGGCCCTCCCGGCGGACCTGGCGGATCCAGGCGCCGACATTGGCGATGGTCGGCGACTTCAGGAATTCCGACAGCGGCACGTCGACGCCGAACGCCTGCTGCATCCGGTGGCGGAGCTTGATCGCGGAGATTGAGGTGCCGCCGATCGAGAAGAAATCGTCGTCGACCGAGATGTGCGGCGCGCTCAGCACCTCGCGCCACAATTCGTACAGGCCCATCTCGACCGTGTCGCGCGGGAGGTGCGCGTTTACCACGGCAGGCGCGTCCTCCGACAGCCGCAGCCGGAGGGCGGCTTCGTCGACCTTGCCGTTGGCGTTCAGCGGCAGCCGGTCCGTCACCAGCCATGCGGAGGGAACCATATAGGCCGGAAGGGACGCGCGCAGATGCGCATCCGCCCGTTGGCGGAGGAGGACCGGATCGGGAGCGGTGCCGTCCGCCGCCGGGGCGGCGACGAGCGCCGCGGCGAGCTGGCGGCCGCCGCCCTCGCCCACCGCGAAGACGTGCGCATCGCCGATCTCCGGCGCGTCCAGCAGCTGGAGGCGTATCTCGTCCGGCTCGACGCGGAAGCCGCGAACCTTGACCTGCCGGTCGGTGCGCCCGACGAAGGTCAGTACCCCCTCCGGCGAGCAGCGGACGCGGTCGCCGGTTCGGTAGAAGATCGCGCCCTCCCCCTCTGTGCCGAGCCGCACGAAGCGCTCCGCCGTCAGGTCCTCCCGACCGGCATAGCCGAGCGCCAGGCCGGCGCCGGACAGGTAGAGTTCCCCTTCCCCGCCGGGCGGCACCGGGAGACGCTCGGGCGACAGGATGGCGCCGGACGTGCCCGCGATGAAGCGGCCGATGGGAATAAGCGGCGCGGCGCGGTCGATGTCCCAGGCGGTGCTGAACGTGGTGTTCTCGGTCGGCCCGTAGACGTGGATCAGCCGGCGCGGCGGCCGGCCTGAGAGCAGCGCCGCGACCATTGCCGGATCGACGACCTCCCCACCGAACAGCAGCTGGTCGAGCGAGGCGAAGGCGTCGGGGCGGAGCGATACGATCTGGTCGAGCAAGGCGGTGGTGAGGAACAGAGTGCCGACCCCCGCCGCCGCCAGAGCATCGCCGAAGCGGGCCGCGTCCTGGACCGTCTCGTCGTCGAGCACGACCACGCAGCCGCCGTTCAGCAGCGCGCCCCAGATTTCGAAGGTGGAAGCGTCGAAGGCAAGATTGCTGACATGGGCGATCCGGCTGCCGGAGCCGAGCGCGACATAATCTGCGCCCACCACCAGCCGCTCGATCGCCCGGTGCGGGACGACGACGCCCTTGGGCTCGCCGGTCGAGCCGGAGGTGAACATCACATAGGCCGCGTCGTCCCCGGATGCCGGAACCGGATCGAAGGCAGCGGCCCCGTCGCCGCACCCAACGACGGGGAGGCAAGCGACCCCCTCCAGCGGCGCCTCCTCCTCCGCCGCGCCGGCGGTGAGCAGCAGCGCCGCGCCCGCCTGCTCCAGCATCCGCTGCGCGCGCGCTTCCGGAAAGCGCGGATCGATCGGCACATAGGCGCCGCCGGCCTTCAGCACCGCGAGCTTCGCCGCCACCGCCTCGATCCCGCGCGGCGCGCGGATGCCGACGCGGCTCCCCGCGCCGCAGCCCTCCGCCGCCAGCCGGCGCGCGATCGCGTCGGACCGGCGGTCGAGTTCGGAATAGCTGACCCGCCGCCCGGCATGCTCGACGGCGGGCGCGTCCGGTGCGGCCGCCACCATTGCGGCGAAGCGCT
>JBKBVA010000127.1:0-7419 GCA_046289665.1 Allosphingosinicella sp. | reverse complement strand
TCCACGAGATCCCGGCCTTCGCCGGGATGACGGGAGTTCCAGTCCCTCCACCCGCTCGATACATCACGCCGCCCATCCGTTCTTTTCCATCCAGGCCTGGCAGGCGCCCTTCGCGAGGTCCCTCACCCTTCCGATATAGGCCTGGCGTTCGGCGACGGAGATGACGCCGCGGGCCTGGAGGGTGTTGAAGATGTGGCTCGCCTTGATCGCCTGCTCGTAGGCGGGGATGGGAAGCGCGCGGGCGAGGCAGGCCTCGCATTCGGCCGCGGCCTTGCGGAACTGGTCGAACAGCATGTCGGTGTTCGCCACCTCGAAATTGTAGGCGCTCATCTGCCGCTCGTTCTCGCGGAAGACGTCGCCATAGGTGACGCCCTCGCCGTTGAAATCGAGGTCGAAGACGCTGTCCTTGTTCTGGACGTACATGGCGAGCCGCTCGAGCCCGTAGGTGAGCTCGCCCGAGACCGGCTTGCAGTCGAAGCCGCCCATCTGCTGGAAATAGGTGAACTGGGTGACTTCCATGCCGTCGCACCACACTTCCCAGCCGAGACCCCAGGCGCCCAATGTGGGGCTTTCCCAGTCGTCCTCGACGAAGCGTATGTCGTGGCGGGTGAAGTCGATGCCGATCGCGGCGAGGGAGCCGAGATAGAGCGCCTGGAGATCCGGCGGGCTCGGCTTCAGGATCACCTGATATTGGTAATAGTGGCCGAGCCGGTTGGGGTTCTCGCCGTAGCGGCCGTCGGTGGGGCGGCGGCAGGGCTGGACGAAGGCGGCTTTCCACGGATCGGGGCCGAGCGCGCGCAGCGTGGTCGCGGTGTGAAAGGTCCCCGCCCCCATCTCCATGTCGTAGGGCTGGAGGATCAGGCAGCCCTGCCGGCTCCAGTAATCGTGGAGCGTCAGGATCAGGGACTGGAAGCTGGGGGGGCTTGCGGGCTCCAAGGCGGTTTCGTCTTGCTGGCGGGATGGGACGCAGGTGCCTCTGGCGCATGGGCCGGGGACGGTCAAGGGAAGCGGGCGGCGCGTTGACGCTGACGGGGGGAGCCTCCACAAGGAGCAAGGGCGCGGCCTCCCGCCGCGCGGACGGGCAGGACATTGGAGATGCTGAACTTTTCGCGACGCGCGTGGCTGCTGCCGCTGGTCGCCTTCGCCCTGCAGCCGGCCGCGGCGGCCTGGGCCGAACCGGGCAAGGCGGCGCATTCGACGCCGGCGAAGAGCGCGCCGAAGGCCGCCGACGCCAAAGATGCGGCGCCGAAGCCGGTCGTCCAGGACTATCGGCCGCGCCCGGCGCTGTGGCTGCTCGCCGACGCGGACACGAAGATCTACCTGTTCGGCACCATCCACATGCTGCCGCCGGGCTTCCGCTGGCGCTCCGAGGCGCTCGACCGGACGATCGAGGAAGCGGACGAGCTGGTCGTCGAGACCTATGACGACGGCGACGACTATATGGGCGCGATGGCGGCCTTGCTGCGCAAGGAGCCCAAGCCGCTGCTCGAACGCGTGCCCGAGGGGCGGCGCGCCGCGCTCCAGGAGGCGGTCGACGCGTCGGGCTTCCCGCTCTCCACCTTCGACTACATGCAGACCTGGGCGGCGGCGATGTTCCTCGGCATTTCGGCCCTGCTCGAAAGCTACGGCGCCGACGATCCCGACGACGCGCCGGGCGTCGAGGACGTGCTCGAGGCGGTGTTCCTCGAAGCGGGCAAGCCGATCGGCAGCATCGAGGATCCGATGACGGTGGTCGCGTCGCTGAACGCGCTCCCCGAGGAGGCGCAGGTCTCGCTGCTGATCGGGAAGGAGGCGGACGGCGGGGACGGCAAGAGCAGCACGGAAGACGAGCTCGCCGCCCACGACAAGGACATCCACCTGTGGGCGCAGGGCAAGCCCGAGACGCTCGCCGACGACCTGACGGGGGAGATGCCGCCGGCTTTGTATGAGGCGCTGGTCACGCGGCGTAACGCGGCGTGGATCGACTGGCTGGAGGCGCGGCTGGAGAGACCGGGGACGCTGCTGCTGGCGGTCGGCGCCGGCCACCTCGCCGGGCCGGATTCGGTGCAGGCGATGCTGAAGGCGCGCGGGCTCGAGGCGAAGCGGATCGACTGACGGCCCCGGGCCCGCGCGTCACGTTTGCACGACCTTATGTCATGGACGCTTGACATGGCCGCGACTCGCGGCTAGTCAGGGAAACATGACAGCATGTCAGGCACAGGTGACAGCATATGAGCGGCAAGGGAATGGGGCAGAAAGCGCGGGGCGCGGCGATCGGCATCGCCGCTTTCGCCGTCCTGCTGACGATCGGAACGGCCGAGAGACCCTTGGCGGACGTCGAACGCGGCGGCGCGCCGGCGACCCTGGCGCTCGACCTGACTTTGGATCTGGGCGCGGCCGGCGCCGCGCTGCGGCTGAGGCTGTGAGCGCGCGGTGAAGAACCGGCTGAAGGTGCTGCGCGCGGAGCGGAACTGGAGCCAGGCCGAACTGGCCGGGCGGCTCGACGTGTCGCGCCAGGCGGTGAACGCGATCGAGACGGGGAAGTACGACCCCTCCCTCCCGCTCGCCTTCAAAATCGCGCGACTGTTCGAGATGCGGATCGAGGAGATTTTCGATGATGGCGGGACCGATGGCTGAGGACCGGGAGAACGGACGCTCGCCCCTGTGGCGGCTGGCGCGGATCGTCGCGCTGAGCACCCTGCAGCTGTTCCTGGGCGGCGTGGTGGCGGGGATGATCGCCGCCCATGTCGACAAGGGCGGCGGCATGCCGGGGCTGCGCTTCTTCGCGCTGCAGGGCGTCGCGCTGGCGCTGCTCGCCGGGTGCGGCTGGCTGCTGCTGCGCGACCTGCGGCGGGCGCGCGACGAGGAGCCGCTGACCCGCAAGGAGCGGCTCAACCGCAACATCCTGGTCGGCTCCGGCGCGCTCGGCGCGGCGATGGCCGTGGCGGCGATCCTAAGCGCCGATTCGATGACGGCGGCTTCGGTCTATTCGAACGCCCCGCTCCCGCCCCTGGTCGCCGCCGTCTTCGTTGCGGTGTTCCTCCTCATCCTCCCGCCGCTCACCCTCTACTGGCAGAAGCGCGCGGTCGATGAGCAGGAGATCGACGCCTACAAGAGCGGCGCGCTCGCCGCGGTGCAGGTCTACATGATCGGGGCGCCGGCCTGGTGGTTCGCCTGGCGGGGCGGCTTCGCGCCCGAGCCGAACGGCGTCGCCATCTACATGATCGTCACCTTCACGATGCTGATCGTCTGGCTCGGCAAGAAATATGGCTGAGGCCGCCGCACTCTGATTTGGTTCCACCGACGCACATTGCCAAGCATTTCAATACACAGGAGAAGATTACCATGAAGAAGTCGTTTCTCAGCCTCGCCCTGCTCGGCCTCGCGGCGCTGCCGCTTCCGGCGGCGGCGCAGGCGCCCGCTGAGGCCGCGCCGGCCGCCCTCCCCAATGTCGATCCCGCGATGTGGGTGGTGAAGGACGAGGACACGACCGTCTATCTGTTCGGCACCTTCCACATGCTCGACGGCAAGCGCGACTGGTTCAACGACGAGGTCAAGACCGCCTTCGACGGCTCGCAGGAGCTGGTGCTGGAGGCGATCATCCCGGAGGATCCGGCCGCGCTGCAGCCGCTCGTCATCAAATATGCGGTCGACCCGCAGGGCCGCGGCCTCAGCACCAAGCTGTCTCCCGAGGCCAAGGCGAAGGTCGACGCGGCTTTGACCTCGCTCGGCGTCCCGGCCGGCGCGCTCGAGCCGCTCGAGCCCTGGTTCGTCTCGATGACGCTCGCCTCGGCGGGCGCGCAGAAGATGGGCCTGACCGGCGAGCACGGCCCCGAGACCATCCTCACCAAAGCCGCCAAGGCGGCGGGCAAGCCGGTCTCCGAGCTGGAAGGCGCCGAGAAGCAGCTCGCCATGTTCGACGCGCTCCCCGAGGAGCATCAGGTGAAGTTGCTGAACGAGTCGGTCGAGCAATTCTCGAAGCTCGAGGAGACGTTCGCGAGCATGATCGCGGCCTGGTCGGACGGGGACATCGACGCGCTGAACGCGCTGATGACCGAGGGCATTGGCGACGACAAGGTGCTCTACGACATGATGTTCACCAAGCGGAACGCCGCCTGGGCCGACTGGATCGCGGCGCGGATGGAGAAGCCCGGCACGGTGTTCATGGCGGTCGGCGCCGGGCACCTCGCCGGCGACGACAGCGTCCAGGCCAAGCTCAAGGCCAAGGGCATCGAATCGGCACGCGTCGGCAAGTAAGGCGCCGCTCGCGAACCATCCCCCTCCCTTCGCTCCGGCCGGCCAGGAAGGCCGCTGCGGCAGCGAGGGAGGGGGGTGTGGCGCCGCTTCGGCGAGCGCCGGGTGCGCCGGGGTGCGTCGACCGACCCACCCCCCGCCCCTCCCTCTCCAGCGCCCGGTCACGTCCGCGGGGACCGGTGCGAAGGGAGGGGAGCCGCGTTGGAGCGCACCGCCGCCCTTCCCCCCGCCCCTGTCGCTTGCCTTTCGGGGCCCCCTCGGCTAGACGCGCCCCTCCCCCGTTCATGGTCATCCCTGGAGGCGTGAGCGCGGGCGTTTTTGCAACCATCGTTTTTGGAGACATGCACATGAGCGAACAGCTTACGCTGTCGGCCGAGACGCGCGAACGGGCTGGCAAGGGAGCCTCCCGGGCCATGCGTCGCGAAGGCCGCGTGCCCGCCGTCGTCTACGGCAACAAGGAAGAGCCCCTCGCCATCCACGTCGAGGAAAAGGCCCTGATGAAGATGCTCAACACTGGGCACTTCATGAACTCGGTCGTGATGATCGAGGTCGGCGGCGGCACCACCGCCCGCACCCTGCCGAAGGACGTCCAGTTCCACCCGGTCACCGACCGGCCGCTGCATGTCGACTTCCTGCGCATCTCCGAACATTCGAAGGTCACCGTCGCGGTGCCGATCCGCTTCACCGGCGAGGACGAGTGCCGCGGCATCCGTCGCGGCGGCGTGCTCAACGCCGTCCGCCACGAGCTGGAGCTGGTCTGCGACGCGGCCGAGATCCCGGACGACATCGAGATCAGCCTCGCCGGCCTCAACATCGGCGATTCGCTGCACATCTCCGCCGTCACCCTGCCCAAGGGCGTGACCCCGGCGATCACCGACCGCGACTTCACCATCGCCACCATCGTCCCCTCCTCCGGCGCCAAGCTGGAAGCCGAGGATGCGGCGGCGGCCGGCGAGCAGGCCGAAGTGGCCGCGGACGAGGTCCCGGCGACCGAGCAGTCGGAAGCCGACGATCCGCAGGATCCGGCGCCCACCATCGTCACCGACGAATAAGGCGCCCGGCCTTTGGGTCTGTTCGGAGGCTGGCTCTTCTCCCTGTTCGGCGTCAAGCCGGCAGCGGTGCCGGGCCAGCCTCCGGACGCCCCGAAGGCGCATGACGACTGGGGAGACTGGCAGCCGGTGCAGATCTGGGTCGGCCTCGGCAACCCGGGCTCGCAATATGCGATGCACCGGCACAATGTCGGCTTCATGGCGGTCGACGCGATCGCCGCCACCCACAATTTCGAGCCGCCGAAGAAGGCGTTCCGCGGCTGGGCCCAGCAGGGCCGGATCGGCGGGGAGCGCATCCTGCTCCTCAAGCCCGAGACCTTCATGAACGACAGCGGCCGCGCGGTGCGCGCCGCGATGGACTTCTTCAAGCGGGAGCCGGGCGACGTCACCGTATTCCACGACGAGCTCGACCTCGCCCCGTTCAAGGTCAAGGTGAAGACGGGCGGCGGCACGGCCGGCCATAACGGCCTGAGGTCCACCGACGCCCATATCGGCAAGGATTTCCGCCGGGTGCGGATCGGCATCGGCCATCCCGGCCACAAGGACCGGGTGACGGGCTACGTGCTCGGCAACTACGCCAAGGCCGAGACCGACGCGCTGGCCGACATGCTCGGCGCGATCGCCGCCGAGGCCGAATGGCTGGCCAAAGGCGACGACGCGCGCTTCATGAACGAAGTGGCGCTGCGGCTGCAGGACTAGCGCAGCGGCGTTCCGAGCCAGCGCCAATCCCCGGCCCAGGTCTTGAACAGGGGCCGTCCGACCACGTCGTCCACCCGCGCCATGCCGACGCCCTGCTGCTCAGGCGCGACACGGCTGTCGGCGGAATGGTCGCGATTGTCGCCGAGCACGAAGATATGGCCCGGCGGGACCGTCGTCTCCGCCATGTCGTCGACGATGGTCGGGCCGGTATCGAGCACGCGATGTTCGCCCTCCTCACCCGGCAGTCGTTCGATGAAGACGCGCGCCGGCGCGTGCCGATAGGCGGTGCTGGTCGTGGTCTCGCCGGTCTCGCGGCGAGCGGCCGGTACGCCGTTCACATAGGGCACCCCGCCGACCATCTCGATCCGGTCGCCGGCCATCGCCGCGACCCGCTTCACATAGACCGCGCCGCGTACGTTCAGGAGCACGATCTCTCCCGGTTTGAGCGCGCCGCCGTCTCGCATGTCGGCCACCAGCCGGTCGCCCACGGCCAGCGTCGGCTCCATCGATTCGGCTGGTATGTAGAAGGGCTTGTAGATGCCGTGGAGCATGTCCACCGCCGCGACCGACCCGAACTGGTAGGCAAGGATGAGGCCCAACAGGACGTACCAGCGTCTCCACCAGGCACGCCGGCGCGCCTTGAAGCGGCTGCTGCGCCAGGTCGCGACGACCGGCCCGATCAGCAGGAACAGGCCGAGCGGCACCAGCAAAGCGAGGAAACCGATCCAGCCGGCCGGCGTCATCACCGGGAGAAGGAGGGCCGCCGCGGCGTACAGCAGGAACAAGAAGAACGGGCCGAGCAGGAAGGCGAAGCCGGCCCGGCTGCGTCCGACCCGGATCAGCCCGGTGCCGGGGGCCAGCAGGTTGAGCAGCGACACACCGACGCGCGCCGCCAAGGAGCGCCGCTCCTCCTCGGGAAATTCCTCCGCCATCGCATCCCCCCGTTCCCGGGCAGGACGATAGCCGCGGCGAGGCGCGAGTCCAGTGGGGCGTGGCGCCGGGCGCGCGATGGTGACACAAGCGGCGGGTGCGCCGGCTGCTCTACCTTTGTCTCGGATTCGCGTCGGTCGCGCTCGGCGGGATCGGCATCGTCCTCCCCCTCCTCCCGACCGTGCCGTTCATGCTGCTCGCCGCCTTCTTCTTCGCCAAGAGCTCGCCGCGACTCGAGGCGTGGCTGGTCGAGCATCCCGGCTTCGGGCCGCACATACGCGACTGGCGCGACCGGCGGGCGGTGAGCCGGGCCGGCAAGCGCGGCGCCCTCGTCGCCTTCGCCGCGAGCGCGCTCGTCGGGCTGGTCTTCCTTCCCTTGCCTTGGTCGCTCGTCCCGCTGGCGGCGGCGCTGGTCGGCGGAACCTGGATCGCGCGGCGGCCGGAGGCGTGAGGCGGCTCGCGCGGCGGCGCGCCTTGCGCTAGCCTTTATCGACATTCGGGGCGGAGC
>JBKBVA010000126.1:0-7466 GCA_046289665.1 Allosphingosinicella sp. | reverse complement strand
GGGTTGGCGAGGCAGAGGCCGGCGGGCCAGTAGCCGAAGCTGCCGGGCGCGCCCGCCCGCCCCGCCGAGCCGCGTCCGGGGACGCCGCCCAGCGCGACACGCAGGTCGGTGCCGGCGGCGGAGGTGACGCGCATCTCCTTCGCGTTCGAGATCATCTCGGCGCCGTGGACGCAGAGCGCATGCAGCCCGGGCGCGGGACGCAGCCGCTCGAACACCTCCGGATGCTCGTTGCCGACCATGAAGATGCGCGCGCCCCTGGCGACGATGCGCGGCCGCTCCGGCGCGTGGAGCAGGCCCTCGACGCTGACGTCGACGATGAGGTCCGCCCCGGCCAGCGCCTCGACCACCGCCTCCGCCCCGCCGATCGCCAGCGACGTGCCGGTCGAGCGCAAAGGAACGCTGCCCCGCGCCGGCGGGGAGGGCACCCGCACATGGTAGAGGGTGAGGCCCATCCGGTGGAGGGCGTGCTCGGCGAGCGCGACCAGCACGGGACGCGACGCGCTTTCGGAGAAGATCGCGGCCGTCTCGCCCGCCTTGGCGGAGGCGAGGGCGAGCATCTCCTCGAAGAGGTCGATCCACTTCGGCTCGATCGCGCCCATCCCGCCCGCCCGGGCTCAGGCCTCGACCGGCTCGCGCTTCGCCTTCGCGGGCACGCCGTCCTTCACATAATCGTGGATCAGCCTTGTGCCTTCGATCCGGAAGCCGACCGGGATGATATAGGCGCCGAGTATCTCCTTCGGCGCGATCGCGGCATGCTCCTCGAACAGCGACGGATGATATTCGAGCTCGCCCGTGCCCTTCCAGATCTCGCCGAAGCGGGTGTTGCTGCTCACCGTCTGCACCAATTGGTGGAGGAGCGGCTTCGAGCGGTCGTTGACGTCGGCCGAAGGGAAATGGAGCGTGTGGAACAGCTCGGTGCCGAACGGCTTGGGCAGACCTTCCGGGCCGATCTTCTCGGTCACCTTCATCCGCGCGGTCACCTGCCGCTCGCCGGCGCGCTCGCAGATGGCGGCATATTCGCTGCCCGGGCCGCAGGGCTGCATCGACGGGTTGAGCGCGTGGAGGTGGCGGTTGGTGGTCCCCATCGCGACCTTGCCGATCTTTTTGGGGAAACCCATGAACCAGCCGCGGGTGAGGCTGAAATCCTTATCCACCCAGATGTAGACGACGCGGTGGCCCTCGACGCCGTTGTGGCTGCAGCGCACGCCGATCAGGCACTCGGTGTAGAGCGTCCGCTCCGGGTTGACGCCGAGCATGTTGCGGTCGCCTTCCCACAGGCCCTGCCAGTCGCCGAACCAGACATAGGCGACGTCCGGCTCCTCCTTCGACAGCTCGAGCGGCTCGGGCAGCAGCTTGCGGATCTCGTCGGGATCGGTGCGATACCCGATCGAAAAGAGATCGACGCCGAAGTCCCAGGGCAGGCCGCCGACGATCTCGGCGGTGCCGTTGGGCGAGAAGGGTACGGAAAAACCTTTGAGGTCCGCCAGCGACATCGGCGCGATCTCCTTGAAGAATGGACGAATTTCGCGGCCGGATTCGCCCCCGGCTCGGCCTCGAATGTCGCCGCCGTGCCGGGAGGGGTCAAAACACTAATCGTGAGCCCCCATCAAAACACTTTATCGCTGGCCCAATTTTCGCGGCGAATGTAATCGGAGGTCATGAACTCCGTCCGTCTCCAGCGCTTCCTCGCCATTTACGAGCATCGCAGCTTCGGCCGCGCCGCCGCCGAGCTCCACGTCACCCAGCCGGCGCTCACCAAGAGCATTCAGCTGCTCGAGGAGGAGCTCGGGGTGAAATTGTTCGAGCGCACCGCCTCCGGCGTGGTGCCGACCATCTACGGCGAGGCGCTGTCGCTCCACGCCAAGGTGATCGAGGCGGAGATGAAGAATGCCGCGCGCGAGATCGCGACCCTGAGCGGCGCGGTGAAGGGCGAGGTGACGATCGGCGTCACCCCCAGCGTCGCCGCCGATCTCATTCCCCGCGCCTTCCTCAAGCTGCAGGCGGAGCGGCCGGGGATCACGGTGACGGTGATCGAGGGGCTGATGGAGCATCACGTCCCCGCGCTCCGCCGCGGCGAGCTTGATCTCGTCATCGGCGGCTGGGTGCGGGGCGACCATCCCGATCTCACCACCGAAATCTTGATGCGCGACGAGGTGCTGATCTTCGCCGGCGAGGACCATCCGCTGGCCGAGCTCGCCAGCGTGCCGTGGCAGAGCCTGTTCGACTATCCTTGGGTGATGCCGCCGCACAGCCAGTTCTGGGTGCAGAGCCTCGACCAGGCCTTCGCCGCCCGCGGCCTGCAGCCGCCGGTGCCCGCCGCGACGACCAACTCGGCCGGCTTCATCCGCGCGATGCTGCTCAGGAACCTCTATCTGAGCGCGCTCCCCGCCCGCCTCCTCGTCAACGAGACGCGCAGCGGCCGCATCATCGCGCTGGCGATCGACGGCCTCGACGTCGGGTTCGACATCACCATGACCTACCGCACCCAGGTCGTCCGCCTGCCGGCCTTCAACTATTTCGTCGAGACGCTGAAGGCGGCCTGCGCCGCCTGAGCCGCGAGAGACGGCGAAAGCCGGCCGGCGAGGCGTGCGGCCCCGCGCCGCACGCGCTCGTCCGACGTCACGGGATTCACTCCCGTGACGGCCGCTGCAGTGGGTAAAGGGGAGAGGGGAAGCGCAGGGGATAAGTTTCCCCTGCGGAATGCTAGTTGGCGCCAGCGTGTGGCGTTGCACGAGGAACACGCCGGCTGCGATTTCGGGTACAGCGGTCACCTGAGTTCCGTGTCGCGTTTGTATCGGTGTCACAGGTTTTCCCATGGACCAGCGTGAACGAGAACAGTTGCTGACCCGTTTGGATGAGGAACTGCTAATTGGTGGCGCCATCCTTTCGGAGTGGACTGTCTTCATTGTGCGGGAATGCGCCTTAGCCTTCGTTGCCGGCGCCGACCTCGCGACCGTCATCACGGCCGCGGAACCAGCGCGGCCTTGAGCCGTCCCAAGCCCGCGGCTTGCGCCGCCGCCTGCCGGCGGTTGACCGCCTCGCTTAGAACAAGAGTAGAACAGAACGCTTTCCTACACGCCCTCTCCCGAGGCATAAGCTGGTCGATTCGCCCCCGAAGGAGAGAGAGACCCGCAATGCCCCGCTCCGCTCCCTGCCCATCGTCCCGGCCCGAAGGTGAATCCCTCCGGCCGCGCCGGCCGCTCGCGCAAAGGGCGTTTTTTCTCCTAAGGAAGCCGAACTTTCCGAACCTTCCGGCGGCTTCGGGCCTTTTTCGCGCCGGGTCCCGAGCCTTGCCGCGCCCCCGCTCAGGCCGCCTCGGCCGCCTCCCGGCGGAACGGCTTCCTCAGGCCCTTGCGCTCCAGCCGCGGGATTACTTCGTCGCGGAAGAAGGGGAATTCCTTTACATAGTCCACAAAGCTCAAGGTGGTGCCGGCGAAGCCCGCCTCCGTGATCCGCGCCATCTCGTCGGCGATCGTGTCCGGATCGCCGACCAGCGGATAGGTGCCGTGGCCGGCGGCGAAGCGGCCGCGCATCGTCCGCAGCGCCTCGGGCGGGAAGGACTGGGCGTGGAGGCCCTGCAGCGCCATCAGATTGTCGACCGCCGCCCAATCGGCATTCTCCTCCGAATACCAGCGATAATAATCCTCCGCTTCCTTCTTCGTCGGGCGGCAGACGACGTGGGAAAGAGTGAAGGCGCCGGTCTCGCGGCCGAGCGCGCGGCTCTTCTCCTGGATCGCCGCGACCTCGGGCTTCGACTGGTCGAGGTCGATCGAGATGCAGAAGAGGAAATCGGCGTTGCGCACCGCGAATTCGCGCCCCTCGCCGGATCCGGCCGCGTTCATGATCGGCGGCTGGCCGTCATAGGGCCGCGGGAAGGCGTAGATGCCCTTGCCCTTGAAGAAGCGCCCGTCCCACTCGAACGGCCCGTCATGGTTCCAGACGGCGCGGACATAGTCGAACCATTCCTGGGCGAGGGCGTAGCGCTCCTTATGCGCGTGGGGCAGGTCGACGCCGAAGCTGTCATATTCGGGCTTGTTCCAGCCGGCGACGACGTTGAGGCCGATCCGGCCCTTGCCGAGCTGGTCGGCGGTGGCGAGCTGCTTGGCGGCGACGAAGGGGTGGATGAAGGCGGTGTGGACGGTGGCGAAGACGGTGATCCGCTTGGTATGGGCGAGGAGCCCCGTCGCCCAGGTGATCGTCTCCAGCACCGACCCGTGGAAATCGGTCTCGCCGCCATAGCCGATCCAGCGCGCGATCGGCAGCAGGAACTCGATCCCCGCATCGTCGGCGAGCTTTGCCAGCGCGATGTTGTTCTCCCAGCTGTTGTCCCAGCGCTCGTCGACCTTGGTGACGGCCATGCCCGACGAGCAATTGGGCGAGAAGAAGCCGAGCTTGAGCTTGTTGTCGTTGAAGATGGGCGATTGCCGGCGACCCATAAGCGCCTCCCTGAGCTTGGCTGTTCCCGCCCGAGGTTCCGCCGCGCCTGCACGAGGGTCAAAGCGCGTTTCGGAACAGGCCATAAGCTCAGATTATCGGAGCGACTTGTGCGATGATTTCAGACGCTTCCGCCATCGAAGCGGCCGCGGGTCGCGAAGGCCGCGACGGGCGCGCGCCCGCTCGGCGTCTCGCGGGTGCGCAGCTTTTCGGGCAGGATGTCGGCGGAGGCGCGGCGGCCGACCGCGATCGCCGCCTCGAAGCACCAGCGCTCCGGGACCGCCAGCGCGATGCGTGCGCGGTCGAAATCGGCGCCCGTCATGGCGTGGGCGTGGTAGCCGAGCAGGGAGGCCTGCAGCGCGAATTGCGCCCAGGCGGCACCGGCGTCGAAGCTGTGGCTGCGCGACGGCCGCGGACCCTTGCCGCTGTCGGGCGTCGTGTCGGAGAGGAGGAACAGGAGGAAGGAGGCGTTGCGCGCCCAGTCCCGGTTCCATTCGATGAGCAGGTCGAGGAACAACGACCAGCATTCGTCCTCGCGGCCGGCGTAGAGGAAGCGCCAGGGCTGCGAGTTGAAGGCGGAGGGGGCCCAGCGCGCCGCTTCCAGCATGACGAGGAGATCCGCCTCGGGGATCGCCGACGCGTCGAACGCCCGCGGCGACCAGCGTTCGAGGAAGAGCGGGTCGGCCGGGTGATCCGCCACCCGGCCGTTTGCCGTCTTCGGGTCGCCGGCCGCCACGGCGCCTCAGCCGGCCCGCTCGCGCAGCGAGAAGCGCTGGAGCTTGCCGGTGGCCGTCTTCGGCAGCGCCGCGACGAACTCCACCGCGCGCGGATATTTGTAGGGCGCGATCGCCGCCTTGACGTGGGTCTGGAGCTCGCCCGCCAAGGCCGGGCCGGGCCGGTAGCCCGGGGCGGCGACCACGAAGGCCTTCACCTTCTGCCCGCGTTCGTCGCAGGGGACGCCGACGACGGCGCATTCCTGCACCGCGGGATGGCCGTAAAGCGCATTCTCCACCTCGGGCGCCGCGATATTGTAGCCCGACGAGATGATCATGTCGTCGGACCGCGCCACATACCAGAAGCGGCCGTCGGCATCCTTGCGATAGGTGTCGCCGGTGACGTTCCAGCCGCGCTGGACGTAGCCGCTCTGGCGTTCGTCGTCGAAGTAGCGGCACCCGGTCGGCCCCTTGACCGCGAGCCGCCCGGTGCCGCTCTCCATCGGAGCGCCCTCGCCATCGAGGACGGCGGCGACATAGCCGGGCACCGCCCGGCCGGTCGCGCCGGGGCGGATGTCGTCGCCGGAGGCGGAGATGAAGATGTGCATCATCTCGGTCGCGCCGATGCCGTCGACGATCTTGAGCCCCGTCGCCTCGCGCCAGGCGTGCCAGGTGGCGGCGGGGAGATGCTCGCCGGCCGATACGCAGGTGCGGAGCGTGGAAATGTCGTGCTCGGCGAGCATCGGCAGCATCGCCTTGTAGGCCGTCGGCGCGGTGGCGAGGGTGGTGACCTCGTGCCGGCCGATCGCGTCGAGCAGCGGCTTCGGCCCCGGCTGCTCGATGGTCACCGCCGTGCCGCCGAAGCGCCAGGGGAAGATCAGCAGCATGCCGAGGCCGAAGGTGAAGGCGATCGGCGCCGAGCAGGCCCAGCGCTCGCCGGGCTGCGGCTTCAGGATGTGCCGCGCGAAGCTGTCGGCGCAGGCGAGCACGTCGCGGTGGAAATGGACGCAGCCCTTGGGCGTGCCGGTCGTGCCCGAGGTGAAGGCGATGAGGGCGACGTCGTCGCGGTGCGTCGCCACCGCTTTGTGGCCGGGCGCGACGCCCTCCAGCCGCCGCTCGAGCGCGCCGCCGCCCGTGTCGCCGTCATAAGCGAGGAGGGAGCGGACCGTGCCGGCCTGGGCGGCGCCGGCTTCGTAATCCTCGAGGCAGCGCGAATCGACGATCGCGTGGCTCACCTGCGCCCGTTCGAGGATGGTCGCGATCTCGCCCGCCCGCAGGATCGGCATGGTCGCGACGACCACCCCGCCCGCCTTCAGCACGCCGAGCCAGGCGGCGAACATCGTCGCCGTGTTCGGGCCGCGCAGCAGCACGCGATTGCCGGGGACGAGCCCTTCCTCCTCGACGAGCAGCCGCGCGATCCGGTCGGAGAGGTCGCGCATGCGCCCGTAGGTCCAGCGCCCGGCGTCGTTGAGGACGGCGAGCGCCTCGGGATCGCCCTTGTCGATCAGCTCGACGGCGGCGTTCAGGCGCTCGGGATAGCGCAGCTCCGGCAGCTCGAAGAGGAAGTCGGGCTGCTGCTCCGCCGGCGGCAGGCGGTCGCGGACGAAGGTGTCGACATGGGCTGTGGTCATGGCTCGGGTACCACCGCTATGGCTTCGATCTCGATCTTGGCGTCCGGCTCGACCAGGTCGGAAACCTCCACCACCGCCATCGCCGGATAGTTCCTGCCCATATAGGCGCGATAGGCGGCGCCGATCTCGGGAAGGTGGGCGACATACTCGTCGCGGTCGGTGACGTACCAGGTCATCCGCACGACATGCTCCGGCCCCGCCCCCGCCTCGGCGAGGATGGCGAGCATGTTCTTCAAGATCTGCTCGAACTGGCCGGCGAGGCCATCGGAGACGAGCCGTTCCTGCTCGTCCCACCCGATCATGCCGGCGGTGAAGACGAGGCGCCCTTGGGCGGCGATGCCGTTCGAATAGCCTTTCGGCCGCGGCCAGCCGGGCGGCAGGAGGCTTTGGTGCGCGCTCATCGGCGATGCTCCTTCAGATGCTCGCGGGCGATCACCACCCTCTGCACTTCCGACGCGCCTTCGTAGATGCGCAGCGCGCGGATCTCGCGATAGAGGCTCTCGACGATCACGCCGTGGGTGACGCCGAGGCCGCCGAACAGCTGCACCGCTTTGTCGATCACCCGCTGCGCGCCGTCGGTCGCGTGGAGCTTGGCGAGCGCGGCTTCGCGCGTGTTGCGCGCGCCCTTGACGTCGCGCAGCCAGGCGGCGCGGTAGATGAGCAGCGCCGCGGTCTCGACGTCGAGCAC
>JBKBVA010000125.1:0-7480 GCA_046289665.1 Allosphingosinicella sp. | reverse complement strand
AGCGCCTTCTGCAGCGCCTTGAGCTCGGCCTCCATCGCGCGGCCCGCATAAGCGGGAAGGCGGTGGGCGAGGCCCTCGGTCGAGGCATGGGCGCGGTGGGCGGCGGAGAAAGCGTCGTTGACGTAGAGGTCGCCGAGGCGCGCGAAGCGCTCGACCACGGCGGCATCGTTCTTCTCCTCGCCGCCGAAGAAGCGGGTGTTTTCGAGGATGGCCACCTCGCCGGGCTGCAGCGCGGCGATGGCCTCGGCATCGCCTTCCCAGTCGATGTAGCGCACCGGCCGCCCGAGCACCGCCTGATAGGCCGGCACCACCTGGCGCAGCGAGAATTCCTCGCTCGGCTGCCCCTTGGGGCGGCCGAAATGGGCGAGAAGGAGGACGATCGCGCCCTTGTCGGCCAGCTCAGTCACCGTCGGCAGCGTCGCGCGCAGCCGCGTGTCGTCGCTGACCAGCCCGTCCGCCATCGGCACGTTGAGGTCGACGCGCACCAGCACGCGCTTGCCGGCGACGTCGCCGAGATCGTCGAGGGTGTGGAACTGGGTCATCGTTTCCTTTCCGTCGCGCCCGGCGGAGGCCAGGGGTCTCACGACCAGTGGGCGCCCTGTCGAGACGAGATCCCGGCCTTCGCCGGGATGACGGCCTCGCTCACCCTCACCCCAGCCGCGCCATCGCGGCGGCGGTGTCGACCATGCGGTTCGAGAAGCCCCATTCATTGTCGTACCAGCTGAGCACGCGGACCAGCTTGCCCTCCAGCACCGCCGTCTCGAGGCTGTCGACCGTCGAACTCGCCGGATTGTGGTTGTAGTCGATCGAGACCAGGGGCTCTTCGCTATAGGCGAGGATGCCGGCCAGCGGGCCGCTCTCGGCGGCCTTGCGCAGCGCGCCGTTCACTTCCTCGACGCTGGTGTCGCGCTTGGGCGTGAAGGTGAGATCGACGACGCTGACATTGGGCGTCGGCACGCGGATCGAGGAGCCGTCGAGCCGCCCCTTAAGCTCGGGCAGCACTTCGCCGACCGCACGGGCGGCGCCGGTGGTGGTGGGGATCATCGACATGGCGGCGGCGCGGGCGCGGCGCATGTCCTTGTGGATCTGGTCGAGGATCTTCTGGTCGTTCGTATAAGCATGAATGGTCGTCATGAGGCCGCGCTCGATGCCGATCGTGTCGTTCAGCACCTTGGCGACCGGCGCCAGGCAGTTGGTGGTGCAGGACGCGTTGGAGACGATGGTGTGCGCCGCCGTCAGCTTGTCGTGGTTGACGCCGTAGACGACGGTGAGGTCGACGCCCTTGGCCGGCGCCGAGATCAGCACCTTCTTCGCGCCCGCGTCGATATGCTTCTGGGCGCTTTCGCGGTCGGTGAAGAAGCCGGTGCATTCCAGCACCAGGTCAACGCCGTTGTCGCCGTGCGGGAGGTTCGCCGGGTCGCGCTCGGCGGTCACCTTGATGCGCTTGCCGTCGATGATCAGGTCGTTGCCGTCGGCACGGACGTCGCCGGCATAGGCGCCGTGGACCGAGTCGCGCTTGAACAGGAGGGCGTTCGATTCGGCGTCGGCAAGGTCGTTGATCGCCACCAGCTCGAGGCCGCTGTCCTTCTTCTCGAGGATCGCCCGCGCCACCAGGCGGCCGATCCGCCCGAAACCATTGATCGCAACTCTGGTCGCCATGTGCCTGATCTCCTTAGGATTCCAGCGCCGCGAGGATGCGCGGCACGATGGCTTCGGCGGTGAAGCCGAAGCGTGTGAACAGATCGTCCGCCGGTGCGGACGCCCCGAAGCGGGCGAGGCCGACGGCGACGCCGTCCCTCCCGATGTAGCGTTCCCAGCCCATCGTCGTTCCCGCCTCGATCGACACGCGCAGCACGCCTTCGGGCAGGATGTCGGCCCGGTAGGCGGCGTCCTGCGCGTCGAACAGCGACCAGCAGGGCATCGAGACGACGTCGGCGCCGATCCCGCGCGCTTCCAGCGCCTCGGCCGTCTCCACCGCCACCTGCACCTCGGATCCGGTGGCGATCAGCACCACCCGCCGCTCGGCCTGCGCGGCGTGCAGCCGGTAGGCGCCGCGGGCGGACAGGTTGTCGCTCCGCTCCAGCCGCAGCTGCGGCAGATTCTGCCGGGTAAGGGCGAGCAGGGACGGCCCGTCGGCCTTCTCCAGCGCCAGCGCCCAGGCTTCCGCCGTCTCGACCGCGTCCGCCGGGCGGAAGACGGCGAGGTTGGGCATCGACCTCAGGCTCATCACATGCTCGACCGGCTGGTGGGTCGGCCCGTCCTCGCCGAGGCCGATCGAATCGTGGGTCATCACGTAGACGACGCGGACCTGTTGCAGCGCGGAGAGGCGGATCGCCGGCCGGCAATAGTCCGAAAAGACCAGGAAGGTGCCGCCATAGGGGATCACCCCGCCGTGCAGCGCCATGCCGTTCATCGCCGCCGCCATCCCGAACTCGCGGATGCCGTAATAGAGGTAGCGCCCGGAATAATCCTCTTTCGTCAGAGGCTTCTGCGCCTTTGTTTTGGTGTTGTTCGAACCCGTGAGATCCGCCGAGCCGCCCATCGTGTCGGGCAGGGCCGCATTGATCGCCTCCAGCGCCAGCTCGGACGCCTTGCGGGTCGCGACCGTCTGCGGGCTCCCGGCCAGCGCGTCGAGCCAGCCCGACAGGCCGGTGCCGCCGTCGGGCAGCCGCCCTTCCATCCGCCGCTCGAATTCGCCGCGCGCCGCGCTCGCTTCGAGCCGTGTGCGCCACTGCGCATGCGCCTCCGCGCTCCGCCGCCCGGCCTCGCGCCACGCGTCCAGGATCGCGTCCGGTATCTCGAACGGCTCATGCTCCCAGACGAGGTGCGCCCGCGCCGCCTTCACTTCCTCCAGGCCGAGCGCCGCGCCGTGCGTCGCGGCCGTCCCCATCTTGTTCGGCGCGCCCCAGCCGATGATCGTCCGGCAGGCGATCAGCGACGGGCGCGGATCGGCCAGCGCCTCGTCGATCGCGCGGCGGATGTCGTCGAAATCGTGCCCGTCGCAGCGCACCGTATGCCAGCCATAGGCGGCGTAGCGCGCCTCAATGTCCTCGCTGGTCGACAGGTCGGTCGATCCGTCGATGGTGATCCGGTTGTCGTCCCAGAAGGCGATCAGCCGCCCGAGGCCGAGATGCCCGGCCAGCCCCGCCGCCTCGTGGTTCACCCCCTCCATCAGGTCGCCGTCGCCGGCGATCGTCCAGGTCCGGTGGTCGACGAGATCGTCGCCGAAGACGGCGTTGAGGTGCCGCTCGGCGATCGCCATCCCGACAGCCATCGCGAAGCCCTGCCCGAGCGGGCCGGTCGTCGCCTCGACGCCCGGGATGAGGAAATTCTCCGGATGGCCGGCGCAGACGCTGCCGATCTGACGGAAGTTGCGAATGTCCTCCATCGTCGGGCTGTCGTAGCCGGTGAGGTGGAGGAGCGAATAGATCAGCATCGATCCGTGGCCCGCCGACAGCACGAAGCGGTCGCGGTCGTGCCAGCCCGGCGCCTTCGGATCGTGCTTCAGATATTCGGTCCAGAGCACCGTCGCCACGTCTGCCATGCCCATCGGCATGCCCGGATGCCCCGAATTCGCCGCCTGCACCGCATCCATCGCCAGGGCCCGTATGGCGTTGGCGAGCAGTCTCGGTTCGGTGGCCATGCGATTCCCTCGAGTGGCGGTCCGGCGGCGGACCCGGCGCGGGGAGACTCGGACGGCTCCCCTGGTGCGGCCTCCCTTTATCGGCGGGGGCGCTTGCGTCAACCTCGCCCCCTCCCCCGCGCCGCGCGGCGCCCTTGCCGCATCCTGTTTCGCCGCCCGGCCCGCCGTGCTATGAATGCGCCATGGGGGCTTCCAGACTGAACGCGGCTCTGGACCGAATCGACCGGGCTCTGGCCCGGATCGAGTCGTCCGCCGGCGCGCGGCCGCCCGCCTCCGATCCGGAGGCCGAACAGGCCCACCGCGCGCTCCGCTCCAAGGTGGAGGAAGCGATCGAACGAATCGACGGCCTCCTCGCCGCGGCGGAGCAGGGCTGATGGCGACGATCGACATCGAGGTCGGCGGCCGGCGCTATTCGGTCGCCTGCCGCGACGGCGAGGAGGATCATCTGCGCGCCGTCGCCGCCCTCGTCGACCGCAAGGCGCAGGACGCCTCCGCGGCCCTGGGCAGCCTCAGCGAGGCGCGCCAGCTGCTCTTCGCCGCGCTGATGCTCGCCGACGAGGTCAAGGAGCTGCGCGCCGGCACCGCCCCCGCCGCCGCCTCCGATGCCGACGAAGCCGCCGCCGATGCGCTGGAACGCCTCGCCGCGCGCGTCGAAAGCCTCGCCGACAGGCTTGAGAGCGAGAGCCGCGCACCCTAGATAGGGCCCTGACGGGTACTGCCCGGTACGAGCTCTTGAACATCCCTGAGGCGATAAGACATCCTCGGGGGCTGTCCCTGCCCGGACCCTGGTCCGGATCACATGGTCCCCACCTGACGTTCTGGCGTCAGAGGATATTCCGGCAAACGGCCATGGCGGTCCCGTCACTTCCCCCCAAGAGCGCTCTGCGCACCGAGGCCCTCGCGGCGCGGCGGGGCTATGCCCGCGCGCTCGACGACGCCGCGCGCGCCGCGCTCGAGGCGAAGCTCGCCGACATCGTCCTCCCCCGCCTGATCGGCGCCAAGATCGTCGCCGGCTACCATCCGCTGAAGGACGAGATCAGCCCCTATCCGATCCTGGACGCGCTCGGTACCGGCCAGCGCGCCGTGCTGCCCTGGTTCCTCGACCGCGATTCGCGCATGCTGTTCCGCGAGGCCCCCGCGGTGGAGCCGAGCCCGTGGGGCGTCCTCCAGCCGTCCGGCGCGGCCGAGGCGCTGGCGCCCGACACCGTCCTCGTCCCCCTCGTCGCCGCCGACCGGCGCGGCACGCGGATCGGCCACGGCAAGGGCCATTACGACCGCGCGCTGGCCAATCTGCGCGACGGCGGCGGCGTCTTCGCCGTCGGCCTCGCCTGGGAGGCGCAGATCGTCGACGGTATGCTCGATCCCGATCCCTGGGACGTCCCCCTGGACGCCATCGCCACCCCCGCCGAATGGATTGCCTGCCGATGACGCCGCCCTACCAGCCGACCTGGCGCAAGCCCGCCGGCATCCTCCTCATCCTGCTGCTGATCGCCGCCTGGGCGGCCCTGGCGGCGACCGCCGCCAGCCTGATCGAAGGCTGGCCCGCCCTCGCCCAGGCGCCCTTCTACCTCGTCGCCGGCATCGCTTGGCTCCTGCCGATGAAACCGCTCCTGCGCTGGATGGAAACCGGATCGCTGCGGCGGCGGTAGGGACGCGCCGCCCGCATCGGCACGCCGGTGAAAGCGAGGGCGCCGCGCAAGGCCACGTCACCCCAGCGAAGGCTGGGGTCCATGCTGCGCCAGTGCCCGCACCGCCGGCGTCGGCACAGCCCCACGGCAGCAGGGATGCCAGCCTGCGCTGGCATGACGGTGAAGGCGAAGGGCTCCGTGCAAGTCCACGTCACCCCAGCGAAGGCTGGGGTCCATGCTGCCTCCGAACCGCTTACGCTGGCGTCATAGCGCAAACTCGGTCATTCTCGCGCCATGCGTGGTGGGTGGGTCTATATCATGACCGATGCGCCGTACGGGACGCTCTACGTCGGCGTCACCGCCGATCTCGCGGCGCGGGTGACGCAGCACAAGAGCGCCCGCGGCTCCAAATTCTGCCGCAAGTACAAGCTGACGCGCCTCGTCTATTGCGAGCCGTACGAACGCATCGAGGATGCCATCGCGCGCGAGAAGGCGATGAAGGCGTGGCAGCGGCGATGGAAGACGAAGCTGATCGAGCAGACCAATCCCGCCTGGAGCGATCTCGGCGTTCACCTGCTCGAAGCGAGCTTCTGAGCCCGGGACGTCCGGGCGCTCCAGCGGCTGGGGGAACGGTCCGGCGCCAAAGCGGACCCGAAGAAGAATGGCGCGAGTGACGGGGCTCGAACCCGCGACCTCCGGCGTGACAGGCCGGCGCTCTAACCAACTGAGCTACACCCGCGTGGTGCCGGGCAACTAGGTGACGGCCGGGGGGCTGTCAAGCGCGGGTGCGGCGCAAAATCGGATCGTTCGCCGCGCCGGCTAATGGCGCGGCGTCAGGCGGCGATATTCCTCGATATGCTCCTCGTGCGGCGGCCCGGTCAGCGTCCCCTCCTCGAACAGGAATCCGGCGATGTCGGGCTTGCCCGCCGCCTCCAGCACGGTCTTGAGGATGATCAGCAGCGGCACCGCGAGCAGCGCCCCGGTCGTCCCCCACACCCAGGCCCAGAAGCTCAGGGCGACGAGAATCAGCAGGGGATTGATGGTAAGCCGCCGCCCGACCAGCATCGGCGTGATGAGATTCGCCTCGATGAGATGGATAACGGCGAAGCTCAGCGCCGGCAGGAAGGCGTACCAGGGATCGGTGAACGCCATCAGCCCGCCCAGAGCGAGCAGCAGCACCGAGGCGATCGGTCCCAGATAGGGGATGTAGTTCAGCACCGCGACGATCCCGCCCCACATCAGGGGCGTCGGCATGTCGAGCCAGTAGAGGACGAGGGCGACGACCAGCCCCATGCCGATGTTCACCATCGTAATCGTGCCGAGATAGGTCGAGGTCGCGTCGACCACCTGCTGGATCGCCCGCGCCGTCGTCATGGCGCCGTCGAAGCTCGCCCGCCCGGTGATGGTGCGCTTGCGCATCCGGGTCCAGCCGGAGAGGAAGAAGAAGATGACGAGGATCGCGAAGAACATCTGGATCGCCGCGAAGGGCGCGGAGGTGGCGATGATGTCGAGCAGCGAGTTGGGCGTCTCGATCGCCACGGTGCGCGGCGCCTCCGAGGCCGGGCCGAACTCCTCGACCAGATCGGTCATGAAGCGTTCGAGCTCCGAATAGACCTCCATCAGCGGCGCCAGCGTCTCGCGGATCCGCCCGATTCGCTCGGGCAGCAGCCGCACCCATTCGGTCGCCGGCAGCACGATCGAGGCGACGGCGATGTTGGCGGCGGCGATGAAGACCACGACGCAGGTCAGCGCCGAGAGACTCGAGGGCACCCGCCGCCGCTCCAGCCATTCGAGCATCGGCACCAGGGCGATAGCGATGACCAGCGCGGCGGTGACCGGCAGGAAGAATTCGGCCCCCGCCCGCAGCGCGAACGGCAGAGCGAGCGCGAGCCCGGCCCCGGCGATCAGCGTCAGGGCGGCGAGCAGCCGGTCGCGGCGATAGGCGATCGCCTCCGATTCCCAGGCCGGCGCGGGCGCGTCGGGGCCCGCCGGTTGCGGATCGCCCGCCTTGATGTCCTTCGCCTCGTTCATCGGTTCCCGCTCCGGATCATGCCTAAAAATCCTGCCTAACGCCGCGTTAACCACTTCTTAGCACCCTTGCCGGCATATCCGCTGTCGGACCAAGCCGTGGGGGCTTCACATGCGTTATCAGGCTATCGGCGCCAAATCACCGGCGTTGACGAAAACAACCGCGCTCGCCGCGGCCGGG
>JBKBVA010000124.1:0-7487 GCA_046289665.1 Allosphingosinicella sp. | reverse complement strand
AACGTCATTGTCTGGGACGACGGGCTGGGCCGCAGCGAGATCGACCGCCGCCGCTGGCTCTACACCGCGATCACCCGGGCCGAGCGCGGTCTCGTCCTTCTGGCCTGAGGGGCGCGATGATCGACCTCAACGTCGCCGCGCTGACCGAGCTCTGCCGCCTCGCTCTCCCCGGCATGATCGCCAAGCGCCGCGGCTTCCTCCTCAATGTCGCCTCGACCGCCGCCTTCCAGGCCGGCCCCAACATGGCCGTCTATTACGCCACCAAGGCCTTCGTCCTGTCGCTGACCGAGGCGCTGCACCAGGAGGCGAAGGGCACCGGCGTCCACGTCACGGCGCTCTGCCCCGGCCCGACCGCCACCGAATTCTTCGACGTCGCCGGCGCCGGCGACGGGCGCCTGGCGAAGCTCGCCGTCGATCCGGTCGCCGTCGTCCGCGCCGGGCTGGACGGCCTCGCCCGCAACAAGGCGATCGTCATCCCCGGCGCGCTCAACAAGGCCACCGCCCAGTCCAACCGCCTCCTCCCGCGCGCGCTGATGCGGCGGCTGGTCGCGCGCATCAAGGCATAGACCATGATCGTTTCCGGCTGAATCAGCCTGAAACGTGAATCATGGTCTCGTCGCATCCTTCGCCCAGAAGGGAAGAACCAGATAGGTTCCTACATGTCAACAGGAAGCTTCCATTCCTTCTGCGCGAGGCGTCGCCGGATCGATCCCGCGCCCCGAGGGTTCTCACCAAGGCGGCGCGCGAGGCGCCGGAGCAGGTGAGGATGGCGGGAGTTCGCGAATGTCGGGAAGAGGCGGCTTCGGCCTCGTGGCGATCGTGGCGCTGGCCCAGGCCTGCGCGCCCGGCGAAAGCCGCCCCGGCGGCGCCGGCGGCGCCGAACCGCATTTGCTGGTTGCGTCCCCGGAAAGCCGGATCGGCGGCGAGGCGCTTCTCGAGGGCCGGCTGCGCATCGTCGACAATTGCCTGGTCGTCTCTTCGAGCGGGCCGGACGTCCTGCCGATCTTCGACTCCTCCGTAACGCTCGACGGGTCCGGCCGGGCGATCCTCGACACCGCGACCGGCGAGCGGATCCGGATCGGCGGCCGCCTGCGGGGCTCCGCCGCATATCTGAGGGACAGCCCGGGCGCCGGATGGACGGACGCTGACATCGCCCGCTTCACCGGCGCCTCCGTCCCGGCCGGTTGCGGTGGCAGGGTGGCAAGGCTGCGGTCGATCCGGGCACCCGGCAGTTAAGGGCCCGGCTGCAGGCAGCCACGAGCCGACAGACACATGGCGCCCCGCTTCCGCCGCCTTCGGACATGCCCGCGCCGTCCGTCCCCGCCCCACGAGTGCCGTGCGCCACGGCCTTGGTCTGTAAGACACTCAGCTGACAGCGCCTCTTACTCCCTCTCCCCGGCGGGGAGAGGGTGCCCGGCGTCTCCCGGGAAAGGCTACGTGTCGCGTCCGCCACGGCCGCAGGGGTCGTGCCGCGCCGGAGACGGCGGCCGGGCCGCTGTCACCCCTCCGGCAGCCCGTCGAACAGCCAGTCGTGGAAGATCTTCACCGGCCGGCGCTTCAGCGCCGAGCGGCGGCAGGCGAACCAGTAGCTGTAGGGGCTCTCCACCGCGACGTCGAAGAGCTGGACGAGCCGCTCGTCGTGCGATTCCTTGAGGTGGCTTTCGAGCATGAAGGCGACGCCGAGCCCCTGCGCGGCCGCGTCGAGGATGAGCTGGCCGGAATCGAAATGGTCGATCGCGGCGGGCTGCAGGTCCGGCATGCCGGTCGCCTCGCGCCAATAGTCCCAGGTGTCGGGCAGGTCGCGGTGGAGGAAGATGGTGGCGCGGGCGAGCTGGGCCGGGTCGGTGAGCGCGTCCGGCCCCTCCTGCATCGCGCGCGCGCCGATCGCCACCACCTTGTCGCTGTCGATGCGGCGCGAATAGAGCGGCGGATCGATCTCGCTGGCGATGACGATGGCGGCGTCGAGCCCCTCGTCGAGCCGGGCGAGGCCGTGGGCGCCGGTGTCGATGTCGATGTGGAGCTCGGGATGCGCGGCGCGCAATTCGGGCAAATGCGGGATCAGCCGCTGCGAGGCGAAGAGCGGGAGGACGCCGAGGCGCAGGCGCATCAGCTCCGGCCCGCCCATCGCGCGCTCCACCGCCAGGGCGAGCGCGTCGATCGGCCCGGAAATCTCGGCGAGCAATTGCTCCCCTTCGGCGTTGAGGTGGATCGCCTGGTGCCGCCGCTCGAACAGGGGATGGCCGACGAAGCGCTCCAGCGCCTGGATGCGGCGGGTGAGCGCGGGGGAGGACAGAGCGAGCGCCTCGGCGGCGGCCTTGACCGAGCCCAGCCGCGCGACCTGCACGAACGCCTCGATCGCGGTGAGCGGCGGCAGCCTGCGCATCTCGTCTCCTCCCATTGTGCGGCGCACCAGGGACGGAGACACCGCTGTCACCCCCGCCTCTCTCCGGGGCGGCTCGATGCAACGATTGCACTCGTACCACACTTCTTCGCACTTGCACAATATTCGCGGCGGCGCGAAAAAGACCCTGCCTTTCAGGCATCCTCTCCTAAAAACTTCCAGGGCCGGCCCTTCGG
The DNA here is from genome assembly GCA_046289665.1 of Allosphingosinicella sp. Taxonomy (GTDB): domain Bacteria; phylum Pseudomonadota; class Alphaproteobacteria; order Sphingomonadales; family Sphingomonadaceae; genus Allosphingosinicella. The sequence goes on along the minus strand of JBKBVA010000124.1, from coordinate 4,910 downwards.
GGCCGGCCCTTTTTTTTGCGTGCAACGCCTCAGGGGGCGCCGTCCCTCGTCCGCTTTGGGCGAGAAGAGAGGCCGCGCCCTTTCCGCCCCCGAAACTTTTTTGAACCGCGGACCTGCACGGGCCGTTGACCCTTCCTATCTGTCCTCGCGGGACACGAAGGAGAGCGGACATCATGGCGGACGAGGAACAGCAGCCGACGCGGCTGCAGGTGGCGACGATGCGGCCCGAGGACAGCGGCCGCGGGCTCGCCCGGCTGCCCCGCCGGCTGATGGCCTCGCTCGCGCTGGCCGAGGGCGACGTCATCGAGGTGACCGGCAAGCGCGCCACCCCGGCCCGCGCCGTCGGCCCCTATCCCGAGGACGAGGGGCTCGACATCATCCGCCTCGACGGCCTGCAGCGCGCCAATGCCGAGATCGGCTCGGGCGATTTCGTCACCATCCGCAAGGCCGAATCGAAGCCGGCGCAGCGCGTCGTCTTCGCGCCGGCGCAGAAGAATCTGCGGCTGCACGGCTCCGCCCAGGCGCTGAAGCGCAGCTTCGGGCTGAAGCCGCTCACCGCCGGCGACGTCGTCGCCACCACCGGCCAGCAGCAGGTCCAGCGCGGCGACATCCCGCCCGAATTGCGCCAGTTGCTCAACGCGCCGGCCTACGCGCTGCAGGAAATCCGGCTCACCGTCGTCTCCAGCGCACCCAAGGGCATCGTCCATATCGACGCCAATACCGAGGTCGAGCTGCGCAGCGAATATACCGAGGCGGCCGAGACCCGGCGCGCCGACGTCACCTATGACGATCTCGGCGGCATCGGCGCGACCATCGACCAGATACGCGAGATGATCGAGCTGCCCTTGCGCTATCCCGAGATTTTCGAGCGGCTCGGCGTCGATCCGCCCAAGGGCGTCCTGCTCTACGGCCCGCCGGGCACCGGCAAGACGCGCCTCGCGCGCGCCGTCGCCAACGAGAGCGACGCCAATTTCTTCCACATCGCCGGGCCCGAGATCATGGGCTCGGCCTATGGCGAGAGCGAGCGGCGGCTGCGCGAGATTTTCGAGGAGGCGGCCAAGGCCTCGCCGGCGATCATCTTCATCGACGAGATCGATTCGATCGCGCCCAAGCGCGGCCAGGTGCAGGGCGAGACCGAGAAGAGGCTGGTCGCGCAATTGCTCACCCTGCTCGACGGGCTCGAGCCGCGGCAGAACCTCATCGTCATCGCCGCCACCAACCGGCCCGAGGCGCTCGACGAGGCGCTGCGGCGGCCCGGCCGCTTCGACCGCGAGATCGTCATCGGCGTGCCCGACGAGCGCGGGCGGCGCGAGATCCTCGCCATCCACACGCGCGGCATGCCGCTGGACGGCGGCGTCAACGTGCCCGAGCTGGCGCGGCGCACCTACGGCTTCGTCGGCGCCGACCTGGCCGCGCTCGCCCGCGAGGCGGCGATCGAGGCGGTGCGGCGGATCATGCCCAAGATCAACCTCGAGGAAGGGACGATCCCGCCCGAGGTGCTGGAGAATCTCTCCGTCACCGGCGGCGATTTCGAGGAGGCGCTGAAGCGGGTCCAGCCGTCGGCGATGCGCGAGGTGATGGTGCAGGCGCCGACCGTCGGCTGGGACGATATCGGCGGCCTTAACGACGCGCGCGAGCGGCTGCAGGAGGGGGTGGAGCTGCCGCTCAAGCGGCCCGACGCGTTCAAGCGGATGGGGATACGCCCCGCCAAGGGCTTCCTGCTCTACGGGCCGCCGGGGACCGGCAAGACGCTGCTCGCCAAGGCGACGGCGCGCGAGGCGGAGGCGAACTTCATCGCCACCAAGTCGTCCGACCTGCTCTCCAAATGGTATGGCGAATCTGAGCAGCAGATCGCCCGCCTGTTCGCCCGCGCCCGCCAGGTCGCGCCGACGGTGATCTTCATCGACGAGCTCGACAGCCTCGTCCCCGCGCGCGGCGGCGGCCTCGGCGAACCCCAGGTCACCGAACGCGTCGTCAACACCATCCTGGCGGAGATGGACGGCCTAGAAGACCTTGGATCCGTCGTCGTCATCGGCGCCACCAACCGGCCGAACCTGATCGATCCGGCGCTGCTGCGTCCCGGACGGTTCGACGAGCTGATCTACGTCCCGGTCCCGGAGAAGGACGGGCGGCGCCACATCCTGTCGATCCATACGGGCAAGATGCCGCTCGCCGACGATGTCGGCCTCGACGATCTGGCGGCGCGGACCGAGCGCTTCACCGGCGCGGACCTCGAGGACCTCGTGCGGCGGGCGGGCATGTTCGCGCTGCGCGGCTCGCTCCAGGCCGATGAGGTCACCATGGCCCATTTCGAAAAGGCCCTTGAGGAGACCCGCGCCTCGGTCACGCCCGAAATGGAGAAGGATTACGAGCAGATCCAGGCGCATCTGAAGCAGGACGCGATGGCGTCCGGCATCGGCTTCGTCAGCCCCGGCATGCTGACGCCGCGGGGGGAGAAGGGGTGACGCAAATGCGTTAAGCCGGGACGAGGAACACCTCCGGGCTCCGCACTGCTCGTCATGCCGGACTTGATCCGGCATCCCTCTTTTCTTTCCGCGCACCGCCCGACAAGGCCGACCCCGGATCAATCCGGGAGTGTTACACTTCAACCCCAATTGCGAGGGTAGTGTTTCCAAATATGGAGACGCCCCGTGGCAAAGTCGGTTTTGAGCGCACCCCATTTCCACGACGAGGAAGTCGAAGCGGTTTCTGGAAACGGTGAAGGCCGTCGAAGCCAGCGACGATCCTAAGGAGTTCAAGAAGGCGTTTGAAAGAGTCTCTCGGAAAGCCGAGTAGCCAAATGCTGCATAAATGAGCGGGCGTTCTCGAAAATGAGGATAGCCCGCTCCTCGTCGTATTTTTCGAGCGGATGCATAGCATGGTTCCGCCAAGCGTTCTTAATGAAGCGAAGGTGAGTGCCAGCCTCCGCCGCCCATTGCTCGGCGTCTTTGCCGTGAGTGCGCTTGCCCACCTCCCGCGCCTTGCTCTCGATCTGATTTAGGATCGTATTCCAGTTTCCATCCGCCTCCACTCCATAGTGAGCCGCCAGCGCCCCGAGCCCGGTTTCCAGCACCCGCATCACGTGCATCACACAGGCGGTCCAGCGGCCGACAGCGCGGCATTTCGCGGCCTCCCCAATGTCGTAAGCTACGGAGGGGAAAGCCTCCTCAACGGCTTCGCCAAAATACGCTCCATCAGGGTAGAAGCTGGCATGTTTGGAAGGCATGACAAACATCAGGCGGGCGTGCATTTCGTCGCCGAACGCCGCCAGCATTTGGGAGCCTAGAGCGGTGATCTGGCCCATGTCGGTGGTACTCATTTTACCAGCCTGTTCAGCCACCTTGTCCAGTCGTTCCTGGTAGCGATCCGCTGCCGCCGCGGACGCGACCATATCGAGGTTTGCCGCCGCCAGACGCAGTACCTTGCCGCAGTTCATCAAATCGCCGAGCTGCTCTGCTGAGATATGGGAGGGGCTTTCAATGCCTTTGGCAATCAGTTCTTCCCGGCCCATCTCCAAGTGTTTGATGCAGGAGCCGAGATAGCTGAATGCGTTGAGCACATTTGCCGCGTCGATCTGTAGCACTTGCCAGAGACTCACTATGGTGAAGGGGCGTAGGCGCAGCGAGAGGCTCACGACGCCGCTCCCTCACTACCACTTGCGCTTGGGCGGTAAAGTGTAACGCTCCCGATCGAGTCCGGGGTGACGGCCCACTGAGGAGACCTGCGGGCTCTGCACTGCGCGTCATGCCGGACTTGATCCGGCATCCATTTTTCTTTCCGCGCACCGGTTGCCCGGAGGCCGAGGACCCCGGATCAAGTCCGGGGCGACGCTCCACTGAGGTCGTCGAAGCCGACACCGGCAGTCGGCGCCGAAAGCAAACTCGCCGCTTGCATTTCTGTTCTCTCTATGTTCTGCTGCGAAGATGTGCGAAGACTCGGCCTCGCTCGCTTTCAGCCCGGTGCCCGCCCGGGCCCGCCGCGACGGCTGGACCGCCGATCGCCAGCGCGTCTTTATCGAGGGGCTCGCGCAAAGCGGATGCGTCGGCAAGGCCGCGGCGGCGGCGGGGATGAGCCGGGAGAGCGCGTACCGCCTGCGGCGGCGTGCGGGGGCGGAGGGGTTTGCGGCGGCGTGGGATGCCTGCCTTGCCGCGCGGCCGCGGGGGACGAGCAGCCCTGCCCTCGTCTGGCACCGGCTGGTCAGGAAAGCCGGCGGTCGGGGCGCGGTACGCGTCGAGGCGGCGACGCCCGCGGTGCGCGAAATCGCTCCGCGCGCCGCTTCTGCCGCCGCTCCCGCGGAAGGTCACAATGAAATTCCCGCGCACTTTTCGTGAACTTCGGGCCGCCGCCGTCGCGGGTCCGGCACCCTCACGCGGCGGGGGGAGAGGGGCTGAAGCGCAGCCAGGTCCAGACGGCGAGCGCCAACATCAGCGCGCCGGTGACGAGGAAGGGGAGCGGCATCGAGACGCCGTAGAACGCGACGCCGAGCGCCGGGGCGGCGATGAAGGCGACGCCGTTCACCGACGTCACCATCCCGGCGACGGCATTCTGCTCGCCCGGCTCCACCGCCAGCGAGGCGCCGCTGGTGAAACCGGGGCGGAACAGGCCGAAGCCGAGCGAGGCGAGGGCGAAGCCGAGCGTGATGCCGTACATGCCGCTCGACACGCCGGTCACGACCGCACCCGCCGCGGCGACCACCGAGCCCCAGCCGACCAGCTGGCGCGGGTCGAGGCCGAGCGCCGGGATCAGCCCCCACTGGGCGAGCAGGCTCGCCGCCGCGCCGGCCATCAGCACGATCGCGATCCACTGCTGCGCTTCGCCGAGCGGCAGGCCGAGCCGGTCGATGACGAGGAAGCCGATGACGCCGAGCAGGGCCGCGTGGCCGTGGCCGCCGACGATGCCGATGAGGTGCC
>JBKBVA010000123.1:0-7528 GCA_046289665.1 Allosphingosinicella sp. | reverse complement strand
GCACCCGCACCGCATGCTCCTCAAGGCGGATCCCCCGGCCCTTTGCCGCGGCTTCACCCAAGAGCAGCGCCGTCCCTGACGGCGCATCAACCTTCATGCGGTGGTGCATCTCGACGATCTCGATGTCCCAGGCCGGCTCGAGCCGCTTCGCCGCCTCGCGGACGAAGTGGGCCAGCAGGTTGACGCCGAGCGAGGTGTTGGCGGACCGGAGGACAGCGATCCGGCCGCACGCCTCGTCGATCAGCCGCTGGTGCTCGCCGGTGAGGCCGGTGGTGCCGATCAGGATCGGCTTCTCCGCGGCAAGCGCCTGCGACAGATGCTCCTCCAGCGCCTCGGGCGCGGAGAAATCGACATAGACGTCGGGGCGCAGCTCGCCGATCCTGACGTCGTCGCGAAGCTCCACTTCCTCGGAGATGGCCTGACCCATCCGCCCGCTCGCGCCGAAAATGGAAATGGTCGTCATCCTCGCCCTCCTTCGCGCCGTTCGGGCGCTTCATGGGCGCGGCGGGCGAACCGCGCAAGATCGCCGTCGGCGGGGCTGCCGGCCCGCCGGTTGCCGCAGGGTCGTGACGGGTATAGAATGACCGCGTGTATCGCGCCTGCCTCGTCGCCGCGATCCTCATGCCGGGCTCGCAGACGCTGGACGAACCCCGCACCCTGGTCCTCGAGGGATCCGGGGGCTTCCTGGTGCCAGTGGAGATCAACGGGGCCGCGCTGACGCTGCGCGTCGACCCCGCCGCCAGCGGGCTCGTCGTCCTCAATCCGGAAGCCGCCAAGCGCGCCCGCATCGAGCCGGACAGGCTGCGTCCGGTCACCGGCTTTCCGGGCGTGCGCTACCGCAGGGCCTTCGCGCGCATCGGCCCCGTCCATCTGGAGGGGCTGGCGGGCACGGCCACCGCCTCGATCGGCGGTGCGCCGGTGAAGCTGCGGACGGTGTGGTTCGACCGCGACGCGGTCGAGGATGCGGACGGCGTGATCAGCGTCCACCAGCTCCCCTATGACAGCGTCCGCTTCGCGCTCGCGACGCCGGGGGAGGACGAGACCGAGACGGTGCTCGACCTCGCCTACGAGCCCAGCCCCGGCCTCTACTATCGCTATGCGCTGGAGGGGGAGACGGTGGCGGTGCAGGTTTCCGTGCACAAGCCGCTGAGCGTCGCCACGGCGGCGGCGGGCGCGGTGATCGCGCGGCACCATGCCGGCAGCTGGGCCGGTGCCGACGCGCGCAGCCCCGTCTCCTTCGGCATCTCGCGGCCGGTGCGGCCGATGGCGCTCGGCGAGCCGGTCCGGCTCGAGGAGCTGGCCATCGAACGCTTCCTGGTGCGGACGCGGGACCATCGCGGCGGGTTCGAACTTCCCTCGGACGGACCGCCCGACCCCGAGGAAATCGTCGTCACCGCGGCGGTCAGGGGGCAGCCGCCGCGCCTCACCCTGGTGCTGGGGCAGGAGCAGCTCGCGGGCTGCAGCAGCCTCACCTATCGCCGCGCGGACAAGCGGCTCGTCGCCCGCTGCGCGGGAGGCGGACGCTAGGCGCCCCGCGGCCGCGCGGCCCGTTCCGCTTGAGCAACGAGGCGGCGCGGTGTACAAGCGGCGCTCCCACGAGACAGGGGGTTATGCGCATGACCATCTCCTTCCTCTTGCTTGCCGCCGCCGCGGCCGCCGCGCCCGAAGCGAAGTCGCCCGACGAGACGATCTGCAAGCGCACCCAGCTCACCACCACCCGGATGGGAAGCGCGCAGAAGGTCTGCATGACCCGCGCCGAGTGGGATGAGCGGACCCGGCGCATCAACCACGCGGCCGGCGAAGTGAAGATCAGCGGCCCCAACCGGACCAACGCCACCACCCACGGCTCCGGCCTCCCGCCCCCGCCGGGCGGCGGCACCACCGACCTCGGCGAGCAGTAAGGCGCCGCCGGGCGAGTCGCGGCCGCCGTACGGGCGGCGTGATGCCGCGACATAAGCCCGCCTTGCGCCGGCTGGGCGGGGAGTCCCGCTCAGCCGGAGCCGCTTAGCGCGTGAGCTTGCGGTACGTCATCCGGTGCGGGCGCTCGGCCTCGGGGCCGAGGCGCCGCTTCTTGTCTTCCTCATAGGCTTCGAAATTGCCTTCGAACCATTCGACGTGGCTGTCGCCCTCGAAGGCGAGGATGTGGGTGGCGAGGCGGTCGAGGAAGAAGCGGTCGTGGCTGATCACCACCGCGCAGCCGGCGAAATTCTCGAGCGCGTCCTCGAGCGCGCGCAGCGTCTCGACGTCGAGGTCGTTGGTCGGCTCGTCGAGGAGGAGGACGTTGCCGCCCTTCTGCAGCATCTTGGCCATGTGGACTCGGTTGCGCTCGCCGCCCGACAGCTGGCCGACCTTCTTCTGCTGGTCGGGGCCGCGGAAGTTGAACGCGCCGACATAGGCGCGGGTCGAGACTTCGTGCTTGCCGAGGCGGAACACGTCCGCGCCGCCCGACACTTCCTCCCAGACGTTCTTGTTGGCATCGAGCGCGTCGCGGCTCTGGTCGACATAGCCCAGGTGCACCGTCTCGCCGATGTCGATCGAGCCGCCGTCGGGCTGCTCGACACCGGTGATGAGCTTGAACAGGGTGGTCTTGCCGGCGCCGTTCGGGCCGATCACGCCGACGATGCCACCGGGCGGCAGCGAGAAGGACAGGTCCTCGAACAGCAATTTGTCGCCATAGGCCTTGGTCAGGCCCTTGGCCTCGATCACCTTGCCGCCGAGGCGCTCGGGCACCTGGATGAGGATCTGCGCCTTGCCCGGCGAGCGATTCTCCTGCGCCTCGACCAGCTCGTCGAACGCGCGGATACGCGCCTTGGACTTGGTCTGGCGGGCTTTCGGGGAACGCCGGATCCAGTCCAGCTCCTCCTGGATCGCCTTCTGCTTGCCCTGCTCCTCGCGCTCTTCCTGCTCGAGGCGCCTGGCCTTCTTCTCGAGATAGCCGGAATAATTGCTCTCGTAGACGTAGTAGCGGCCGCGATCGAGCTCGAGCACCCAGTTGACGACATTGTCGAGGAAGTAGCGGTCGTGGGTGACGAGGATGACGTTGCCGGCATAGTCGACGAGATGCTTTTCCAGCCACTGGACGCTCTCCGCGTCGAGATGGTTGGTCGGCTCGTCGAGCAGCAGGATGTCGGGCTTTTCGAGCAGCAAACGGGTGAGCGCGACGCGGCGCTTCTCGCCGCCCGAGAGGTTGTCGACCGAGGCGTCGCCGGGCGGGCAGCGCAAAGCGTCCATCGCGATCTCGAGCTGGTTGTCGAGCGTCCAGCCGTCGACCGCGTCGATCTTCTCCTGGAGCTCGCCCATCTCCGTCATCAGCGCGTCGAAATCGGCGTCGCCGGGCGGATCGGCCATCAGGGTCGAGATTTCGTTGAAGCGGTCCATCATGTCGGCGACGGGGCGCACCCCGTCCATGACGTTCTCCTTCACCGTCTTCGTCGGATCGAGCTGCGGCTCCTGCTCGAGATAGCCGACGCGAATGCCCTCGCCGGGCCACGCCTCGCCGACGAACTCCTTGTCGCGCTGCGCCATGATCTTCATCAGCGTCGACTTGCCCGAGCCGTTGGGGCCGATGATGGCGATCTTCGCGTCCGGATAGAATTGGAGCGAGATGTTGTTGAGGATGGGCTTGGCCTGACCGGGGAAGGTCTTGGTCAGGTTCTTCATCACAAAGCTGTACTGTGCGGCCATGGCGGCGCTGCTCTCCGGATAAACGTTCTGCGGGATGGGTTTGGGGGCCTACCTAGTGCGCGCGGGCGGGATTGGCAAACGATGCAGGCGCCCTTAAGCGCACGGCCATGAACATGCGCCTCCTGACCGCCGCCGCCCTTCCCTTTCTCCTCCTCGCCGCTCCCTCCGCCTCTCCGGCCCATCCGCACCCGCAGACGGCGCGCGCGCCGCAGCCCGCGTCGGCCGCGGCCGACCGGCACGCGATGCTGCGCGATGCGGCGCTTCGGGACGAGATCGCCTGGGACATCGTCGAGGGGCTGACGACCGAGATCGGGCCGCGCCTCGCCGGCACCGACTCGGAGGCGCGGGCGCGGGCCTGGGCGGTCGCGAAGCTCAAGAGCCTCGGCTTCTCCAACGTCCGCATCGAGACCTACGACATGCCGGTCTGGGTCCGCGGCGAGGAGCGCGCTGAGATCGTCTCGCCCTTCCCGCAGCCGCTCGTCGTCACCGCGCTCGGCAACAGCGGCGCGACGCCGGCCAAGGGGATCACCGCCGAAGTAGTCGGCTTCGACAGCGTCGCCGACCTCGAGGCGGCGCCGGCCGAAGCGGTCCGCGGCAAGATCGTCTTCGTCAGCCACGCCATGGCGGCGACGCAGGACGGCTCCCATTACGGCCCGTTCGGCGCCGCCCGCCGGGTCGGCCCGTCGATCGCGAGCCGCAAGGGCGCGGTCGGGATCGTGATCCGCTCGATCGGCACCGACTATCACCGCAATCCCCATACGGGCGTGCAGAGCTGGGCGAAGGACGTGAAGCCGATCCCGGCCGGCGCCCTCTCGCTGCCCGACGCCGAGCAGCTCCAGCGCATCCTGGGGCGCGGCAAGCCGGTTCGGATGAAGCTGACGCTGACCCCGCGGGACATCGGCACCCGCCAGTCGGGCAACGTCGTCGGCGAGGTGCCGGGCAGCGATCCGGGCGCGGGGATCGTGCTGATCGGCGGCCATCTCGACAGCTGGGATCTCGGCACCGGCGCGTTCGACAATGCCGCCGGCGTCGGCATCACCACCGCGGCGGCGAAGCGGATCATGGACGCAGGCCAGCCCCGCCGCACCATCCGCGTCGTCCTGTTCGGCGCCGAGGAGGTCGGCATCTTCGGCTCCGAAGCCTATCGCGCCGCGCACAAGGACGAGAATGTCGTCTTCGTCTCCGAATCCGATTTCGGCGCCGACCGGGTGTGGCAGATGAACGCGACCCTCGCCGAGGCGAACAAGCCGCTCGCCGACCGGGTCGCGGCTCTGCTCGCGCCGCTCGGCATCTCGCGGGGCACCGGCCGGGCCGGCGCGGGCGCGGACCTCGGCTCCTGGGCGCGCGCCGGGGTGGCGGCGATCGACCTGCGGCAGGACGGCACCCGCTATTTCGACTATCACCACACGCCCGACGACACGCTCGACAAGGTCGATCCGGAGCAGCTCCGCCAGAACGTGGCGGCGTGGACGGCGATGCTGTCGGTGATCGCGAACGCGCCCGAAGCAATCCTGCCGGCGCCGGCGCCCGCCGCCCGCTAGCCTCTCCCCGCTCCGCGGAACTGCCCGCGCCGCCGCCCCGTTGACCCCGGCAAGGGGCGGCACGGAAAGGAGCATCTTGGCAGAGCGGCACAGGCCCGAACGGCGCAGCCTGCGCACCATCGCGCGCAACGTGTGGCGCGAGTCGGTCACCGACCGGACCATGCTGGCGGCGAGCGGCCTCGCCTTCTTCACGATGTTTGCGCTGCTCCCCGCCATCGCCGGGGTCGGCGCGGTCTACGGGCTGATGGTGTCGCCCGAGACGCTGGAACGCCAGCTCGCCGGCCTCGACGAGGCGCTGCCCGAAGGCGTGACCGCGATCCTGCGCGAATTCGTGACGAACGTGCCGGGCGGCCTCGGCCTCGGCGTCGGCCTCGCCTTCAACCTGCTGGTGGTGCTCTGGACCGTCCAGCGGTCCGCCTCGGGCATCATCACCGCGCAACATCGTCCACGACACGCAGGAGCAGCGCCCGCGGCTGCGGCGCGAGGGGGCGGCGCTGGCCATCGCCGGCGGCAGCCTCGCCTTCCTGTTCCTCTCGCTGTTCCTGGTCGCCTTGCTGCCCCTGTTCGGCGCGGCGCTGGAGCCGGGCGCGCGGGCGTGGCTGGCGGTGCTGCGCTGGCCGCTCCTCGCCCTGCTCTTCCTCGTCTATCTCGGCGCCGTCTACCGCATCGCGCCCGCCGAGCCGCCGCGCCGCTTCCGCTGGATCAGCGTCGGCGCTCTGGTCGCCCTCGCTTTGTGGCTGGCGGCGACCGGCCTCTTCTCCCTCTACCTCGAACATGTCGGCGGCTTCGGCGCCTATTACGGCTCCGCCACCGGCCCCGTCGTGCTGATGACCTGGCTGTTCCTCAGCGCCTGGGTGGTGATGATCGGGGCCGAGGTGAACGAGCAGATCGTCGAGACCCGGGAAGGCGCGCCCAGGGAGAACATGAAGGAGCGGCTGGACCGCGCCTGAGGCGAGCCCTTTGCCATTGTGCGGTTGGCGGCGCGCCTTATGGTGGAGCGCGAGACGACGGGAGGGTCACGGACATGCTTGCGGGATTGCTCGGCCTGGCTTTGCTCGCGATGACGCTGTTCCCGGAGACGCCGCTCGCCCGCACGCTCCACCTCTACCTCGTCGAGCTGCCGCTGCGCATGGCCGGGCGGGTCGAGCGCAGCCACATCATCCTGCTCGTCTTCCTGCTGGTCGCGGGGCAAGGCCTCGTTCTGATCGGCTCGGCCGAACTGGCGCTCGCTTATGCGGTGGACCTTTCGCTCTACGCCGACGCCGTCCTTGCCACCACGCTGGCCGCGGCGGCGGCGCGGGTTCGGACTGTCTGGTGGACCTGCAGGAGCACCGCAGCCCGGATCCGGCGCAGGCCGGCCGCGGCCGCGCGCGCGCCGGACCAAGCCGGCCCGGCCGAGCGGCGGCGCTCCGTCCAACGACGACGAGCCCGCCTCGACCCAAGTCGCCCGAGCCGCCGCCTGAGCGGTCCCGTCAGTCCACCACCTCGATCGGGACCGGATTGTTGAGCGGGATCTGATATTCCGTCTTGCGGTTGCCGGTCCGCTCCTTGAACCACGCATCGCCCTCCCAGGCCCCGCCGGAGCGGAGCAGCAGCTCGGCGAGCTCGACGACGTTCTCGTTCGAGACGCGGATCGAGCCGTGCGAGACGGCCTTGCCGAGCGAGTTCGTCGCGTCGGTGCCGTGGATGGTGTAGGGCATGTTGAAGACGAGCCGGGCGCGGCCCATCGGGTTTTCCGGATCGCCGGGCGCCTTCTTCGTCCGGTCCTCGGCCCATTCGCTGTCGGGCGGGTTCCATTCCGGGTTGAGATCGACGCGGTGGAATTCCCATTCGCCCGACGGCGTCTCGTGCTCGGCATCGCCGACAGCGACGTCGTGGGTACGGATCACCTCGTTGCCGCGATAGACGCGGACCTTGCGGTCGCTCTTGTCGACGACGAAGCGCAGTGCGCCGGTTTCCCGCCGGGCCTCGTCCTGCATCGCGCGCTGCTCGGCCGTCAGCCCCTGCCGCCGCGCCTCGGCCTGCTGCTGCCGCAGCTCCCGCTCGACCTGCAGGCGGCGCGCCTCCTCGGCCTGCGGGTCGGCGGCCGCCTGCTGGCCGGACTGCTGGTTGGCGGCCTGCTGCTGGCCGCTTTGGTCCGACTGCTGGCAGCCGGACGCGGCGAGAAAAGCCAGTGCGGCGATGAGCGGCGATACGAGTCTCAAGCGACCCTCCCATTCTATTCTGTCCTGCGATGCCAACAGGCGGGGGGCCGGATTGTTTCCGAAAACGGGGAGATCGCTGCCGCGGGTGCGGAGCCGGCG
>JBKBVA010000122.1:0-7528 GCA_046289665.1 Allosphingosinicella sp. | reverse complement strand
CAGCGCGTCGCGGTCGGGCGCGTCGTACCAGCGCTCGACGCGATACGCGCTTTCGAGCCGCGCCTGCGTCGGCGCGTGGATCGGTGCGACCAGCAGCAGCGCGGGCTTCATCGCAGCGGCGCGACGCCGAGGCGGCGGGGACGGGGCGGCGCGGGCGCTGGGTGCCGCGGCCGCGCAGCCTCGACGAAGTGCGCGGCAGCATCCTCACCAAACTCTCGGCGCTGGCGCGGGTGCGGGAAAGGGAACAGCTCGCGTCCGGCTGGAGCCGCGACGAGGAAGGGCGGATGATCCCGCCGGGATGGGTACGCGCCGACGGCGGGGCGGGGAGCGGCGGCCCGGAAGACGGCCGGCCGGGCGAAGGCGGCGCAGAGGACGCGCATTAACCCATGTAAGCTTTGGGCTTTTGCTGCTATGGACGGAGTCGACGGCCTGGCGCAGGGTGGCCTTATGCACGCGGTTCACGATTACGGCCCCGTCCTCGACGGGCTGCTGCTCACCATCATCATCGCCTATCTCGGCATCGCGCTGCAATTCTGGACGCGGCGGCGGGGGACGAACGGCCGGGCGACGCGGGCGCTGGGGCAGCTCGTCGTGATCTTCGTGTTCTGCGCGATCTGCGGATACCTGCCGCGGCTGATCGAGATACCGGCGCTGCCCTTGCTCGCCGCCCATGCGGTGCTGGCGGTGGCGGCCTGGGCCTACTGGCTGACCGGGCAGGTCGACCGGCTGTCGCTCGCCGTCGACCATGCCGACATGGAAGGGGGCGAGGGGCTGAAACGGCGCAGCGCCAGGCGGCGCGACGAGCTCAACGCCGAGATCGAGGCCTGCGCGCGGGTCGCCGAGCAGGCGGGGAGCCGGATGACGGCGGCGGCGATCCGGCGGCGGCTGATCGCGGCGCCGGCGGACGCGGAGCCCGCGGCGCAGGAGGGCGAGCCCGCGCCGCCGCTGACGCCCGCGCCGGGGGCTTGAGAGGCGCGGCGCTTCCACGGCGAGGTGCTTTGAGGACGGGCGGGCTTTTGTGAGGTGAAGGGGGCGGCGCCCCTTTCGGCCTGAGGTCCCGGCCTTCGCCGGGACGACGGGGTGGCGGGTTGTCGTGCCGGAAGCTCCTGAGGCCCGTCAGTCGGGCGGGCCGGCGGCGGCGAGCAGGAAGGCGGCGTCGGGGGCGGCGTCGATCGGGGCGCCGGCGGGGACGAGCAGGCAGTCTCCGGGACCGGCGATGTCGCCTCCGGCGGCGATCTCTCCGGCGAGCGGGATCGCCATGCGGACGCGGCCGGAGAGGGCGTCGCTGGCGCCTTCGACGCGCAGCACGGTGAAGTGGGGGCCAGCGACGAGGATCGCGCTGCCGGCCGCGGCCTTGCGGGCGAGCTCGGCCGGATAGGGGCGCGGATCGGCGACCGCGACGGCGTCGTCGAGATGGAGTTCGCGCGGCCGCCCGTAATCGTAGAGGCGGTAGGTGACGTCGGACACCTGCTGGACCTCGATGAGCGAGATGCCGCCGCCGATGGCGTGGATCGTGCCGGCGGGTACGTGGAAGAAATCGCCGGCCGCGACCGGCTTCCAGTCGAGCAGGGCCTCGATCGAACCGTCGAGGGCGGCGGCGCGCAGCGCCGCGGGCTCGACCGCTTCGGCGAGGCCGAGGCCGAGGGCGGCGCCGTCCTCGGCGTCGACGATGTACCAGCATTCGCTCTTGCCGTGGGGCAGACCGCGGGCGCGGGCTTGGGCGTCGTCGGGGTGGACCTGGATCGACAGGCGCTCGGCGGTGAAGATGTGCTTGACGAGGAGGGGCGGCTCCGGCGCGCCTTCCGGCGCGGCGAACCAGATCTCGCCGACCCGCGCCCCGCCCCCGCCGCCCGCCCAGACGGGCAGATCGATGCGGCCCCACGGCTTTTCGACCAGGTTACGGACGAGCTTCATGCGCGGAGTGTCGGGCAGGGGGCAGGGTGCGTCAACGGGGGTCGGCTAACGGACCGGCGAAGGCGGCAAGCCTCTCGCCGCGTCATGCCAGCGAAGGCTGGCATCCATGCTGCCTGTCCACACATACCGCCGTCGGCTCTGCCGCCGCCGTGCGGCCCTGATTCAGCATGGACCCCAGCCTTCGCTGGGGTGACGCACTGGGGAGCCGGCGGTGCAAACCTCCGACCACCCAGCGCCCCGCCTTGATTTTTCGGCGCTTACCCCACAGGGCTGGGGCATGCTGAGCCTTGCCTTCATCCGTGACAACACGGACGCCGTCCGCACCGCCATCGCGCAGAAGAATGTCGAGGTCGATCTCGACCGGCTGCTCGCGCTGGACGGGGAGGTGCGGGGGCTGAAGACGCGGGTCGACGAGCTCCGGCGGCAGCGCAACGAGATCAGCGCCAGCTTCAAGGACGCGGATCCGGCGGAGCGGCCGGCGCTCGGCGCGAAGGCCAAGGCGCTGGGCGCGGAGGCTTCGGAGGCGGATGCGGCGCTTTCGGAGAAAGCGGCCGAGATGGACGCGCTGATGCTGCGGCTGCCCAACATACCCTGGGAGGGCGCGCCGGTCGGGCCGGACGAGAGCTTCAACGTCGTCGTGCGCCAGGAAGGGACGCCGCCCGAATTCGACTTCGCGCCGCGCGACCATGTCGAACTGCTCGAAATGAACGACTGGGCCGAACTCGGGCGGATCACGCAGGTGGCGGGGGCGCGGCAATATTGCCTGAAGGGCCGGCTGGCGCTGCTCGAGCAGGCGCTGATGTTCCACGCCCAGCAGAAGCTGGCGGCGGACGGCTTCACTTTGATGACGGTGCCGGCGCTGGCGCGCCCCTCCGCCTTCGTCGCCACCGGCCATTTTCCGGGGCACGAGGAAGAAGCCTATGAGATCCCGAAGGACGAGCTCTACCTCGCCGGCACCGGGGAGATCGCGCTGACCTCGCTCCATTCCGGGGAGATATTGGAGGCCGACCAGCTTCCCATCCTCTACGCCGGCTATTCGCCCTGCTTCCGCCGCGAGGCGGGGAGCGCCGGGCGCGACGTGCGCGGGCTGCTGCGCGTCCACCAGTTCCTGAAGCTGGAGCAATATGTGATCTGCGCCGACGACGCGGCGGAGAGCGCGAAGTGGCACGAGAGGCTGCTCGCCAATGCCGAGGCTCTGCTGAAGGACCTCGAAATCCCGTACCAGGTGATCGAGACGTCGACCGGCGACATGGGGCTCGGCAAGTTCCGAATGAACGACATCGAGAGCTGGGTGCCGTCCTTGGGCAAATATCGCGAGACCCACAGCTGCTCGACCCTGCACGACTGGCAGGCGCGGCGCGCGAACTTGAGGTGGCGCGACGGCGAGCGCAAGGTGCGCTTCGTCCACACGCTCAACAATACGGCGCTTGCGTCCCCCCGCATCCTCGTCCCCCTGCTCGAGAATCACCAGCAGGCGGACGGGCGGGTGAAGCTCCCCAAGGCGCTGCAGGGGCTGATGGGGGGCGACTATCTCTAGGCGCCCGGACGACCGCGCGCCGCCCGGCTGGATGCGGGCGAGCGAGGCAGCGTGGCTGCTGGCGCGGGCGTGGCGCGCGTTCGGCAGGCTCGGCCCGCGCGGCCCGGCGGACGGGCCCAGGCTGATGGTGATACCGGGCTTCCTCGCCACCGACCGGACCACGCTCGGCCTGCAGCGGGCGCTGGCGGCGGCGGGGGGCGGTACCCTCCTCTTCGGCACCGCCGTAGCGCGGATCGACCTCGAGGGGCTGCGCCCGGCGGTGGTCACCGGCGAAGGCGAGCGGATCGGCGGCGACCATCTCGTCCTGTGCGCCGGCAGCCAGTCCGCGCCGCTCGCCCGCACCGTCGGTGCGCGGCTGCCGATCATGCCGATGAAGGGATATTCGATCACCGCCCGCCCCGGAGCCGCGGCGCCGCTTATCTCGGTGACCGACGTCGCCAATCGTGTGGTCTTCGCGCGGCTCGGAGAGCGAATCCGAATTGCGGGCCTCGCAGACCTGGGGAATAGCGACGTGCGCGTCGAGCCCAAGCGGCTTGCGGCCCTCGTAGCGAGTGCCCGCTCGGCGCTGCCGGAGGCGGCCGATTATGACGCGATAGAATCAAGTTGGGCGGGCCTGCGCCCGATGACGCCCAACTCCCTGCCGATCACCAGGCCGATCGCCCGCGGCGTCGTCGCCAACACCGGGCACGGCGCCCTGGGCTGGACCTATGCGGCGGGCTCTGCCGAGCGCGTCGCCGACATCATCGAAGAGAGGGGCTGACGGTGCACCGCGCCGCCAAATGCCACGCATCACCCAAGGAGAGGGGGGAATGACCATGAAGACAGCCACCAGGATCGCCGCATTGATGAGCGGCATCTCGCTCGCCGCCACGGCCGCCGCCGCGTCCGCGCAGGAGTCCCCGCCGGCGCCGGTCACCGTCGCCGACGAGGACGCGCAGCAAGGCGCGGAGCCGCTCACCGCCGGCGACCTCCAGGAAAGCAGCGAGACCGAGATCGTCGTCATCGGATCGCAGATCCGCGGTGCCGACGTCGCCGGCAACCTGCCCGTCACCCTGCTCAACGAGCAGGATATCGACGCCATCGCGGCGACCAGCGGCGACGAGCTGTTCCGAGCCATCCCGCAGGCGGGCGACGTCGCCTTCAACGAGAGCCGGGACGCCGGCGGCATCAACGACGCCCGGGGTGACGTGGCCTCGATCAACCTGCGCGCGCTCGGCACCGGCAACACCCTGGTGCTGCTCAACGGCCGCCGCATGGTCCTCCACCCCGGCACGCAAACCGAAAACCTCGTGCCGGTGCAGAGCGTCAACACCAACGCCATCCCCGTGCTCGGCGTCCGCCGCGTCGAGACCCTGCTCGACGGCGCGGCCGCCATCTACGGGTCGGACGCGGTCGCCGGCGTGATCAACACCGTGCTCAAGGACAATCTGGACGGCTTCCGCGTGACCGGCGAGATCGGCTTCACTGAGGATTCGGACCAGCATGAATATCAGGCCGCTTTCGAAGGCGGCCACACGTTCAACGACGGCATGACCAACATCTCGGTGTTCGGCTCCTTCACCCACCGCGACCCGCTTTACGCCGCGGACCGCTTCAACGCGCGGTCGAGCGACATGCGCCCGCTCGTCGCCGGCACGCCGTTCGAGGGCGACTCCAATTTCGACAACACCTCGACCGACGGCGTGTGGGGCGAGTTTCTCCGCCTCAACAGCGACTACACCCGGTCGAGCGCGATCGCCCGGGTCAACGGCGTCGCGCTGACCACCAGCGGCGCCTTCCACATCCAGCCTTCGACCAATGCCGGCTGCATCGCGCCGGGGCCGGCCGAGAATACCTGCTGGGACAATTCCACCCTCTCGACCCTCTCGATCGACAACAACCTCAAATACGACATCAACACCGAGCGGACGATCCTGGGACGCAACCAGCGCCTCAACCTCTTCACCTTCGTGAACCATGAATTTTCGAACGGCATCCACTTCTTCGGCGAGGCCGGCTGGTACCATGCCGACTTCCAGTCGATCCGCGAGCAGGAAACGGCGCTGTCCAATCAGCGTCTGATCGTCCCCGCCGACGCTTACTGGAACCCGTTCGGCCCGCTCGGGAGCCCGAACCGCATCGAGGGACTCACCGGCGTCTCGAACAACGGCGTCGCGCTCGAGCTCCAAGACTACCGGCCGATCGACGCGGGCCCGATGATCGTCGACGTCGTCAACGACACCTATCGGTTCGTCGCGGGCGTACGCGGCCAGCTCTGGGGCTTCGACTGGGAGACGGCCGGCCTCTACTCGAAGGCGCGCACCGTGGATTCGATGCGCACGATCAGCCTCACCAAGTTCCAGGAGGCGCTGTCGCGCACCGACGCCTCGGCCTATAATCCGTTCAACGGCGGCGATCCCTTCGATCCCCAGCGACGGGATTCGACCCCCAACCCGCAGAGCGTGATCGACAGCTTCATGGTCGACATTTCGCGCGCGAACGAGACCGAGCTGGCGCTCGCCGACTTCAAGATCAGCACCAACGACCTGTTCACCCTGCCGGGCGGCCGCGTCGGCATGGCCGCGGGTGTGGAATTCCGGCACGAGACCTTCTTCGACGACCGCGACGACCGCCTCGACGGCACCATCGTCTTCACCGCCCTCGACGGATCGACGAACGGCAGCGACGCGATGGGCGCGAGCCCGACGCCCGACAGCCGCGGCGCGCGCGAGTGCTCTCGGCCTTCCTCGAATTCGCGGTCCCGCTCGTCTCGCCGGAGCTCAACATTCCGCTGGTCCACTCGCTCGACCTGCAGCTCGCGGGACGCGCCGAGAGCTATCAGGGCTTCGGCAGCGTCGCCAAGCCGAAGGTGGCGCTGTCCTGGTATCCGGTGCGCAACTTCCAGCTCCGCGGCGCCTGGTCGCAGGGTTTCCGCGCGCCCAATTTGCCGCAGCTCTTCGAAAACGGCATCGAGCGCGCGAACAGCCGCACCGACTGGATACGCTGCGAGGCGGACCTGCGCGCCGGCCGGATCACGAGCATCAACAATTGCGCCCAGGGCCAGAGCGTGGTCAGCAACCGCTCGGGCAGCCGCGACCTTGACCCCGAGACCTCCGATAACCTCTCGCTCGGCGCCACCGGCCAGTTCAACTTCGGGCCGCGCGCGGGCCGGCTGACGCTCACCGCCGACTATTGGGAGATCCGCCAGAAGAACGTGATCGGCATCCTCGGCGACACCAACGCGCTGATTCTCGACTATCTGCTGCGCCTGCGCGGTTCGTCCAACCCGCTCGTCGAGCGGGCGGCGCCCAGCCCCGAGGACATTGCCGAGTTCGACGGCACCGGCCTCGCCCCGGTCGGGGACGTCATCCGCGTCAACGATTCCTACATCAACCTCGCGCCGCGGACGGTGCGCGGCTTCGACCTCGGCCTCTATTATTCGGTGAAGGACACGCCGCTCGGCAACTTCAACCTGCGCGTCAACGCGGCGCGGCTGCTCGAATTCTACCAGACGCCGGGGCCGATCCAGCAGGCGCTGCTCGACGCCCAGACGGCGGGGGAAATTCCGTCGACGATCAACATTCCGGGGGCCGAGGACATCGTCGAACAGAACGGCCGGCCGAAATGGCGGGCCAGCGCCAGCCTCACCTGGCGCTCCGGCCAGTGGGGCGCGGGCTGGTACGGCGCCTATGTCGGCCCGGTGACCGACACCTCGGCCTCGCTGGACGACGGCACCCGCTACCGCGTGGACTCGCACACCATCCACAGCCTCTACGTCCAGTATACGGTGGACGACGAGAGCTTCATGGACGGGACGCGCTTCAGGTTCGGCGCACGCAATGTCTTCGACAATCTGCCGCCGCTCGCCGACCAGTCCTACGGCTATTTCGGCGACCTCTACAGCAATCGCGGCCGCCAGGTTTACGCCTCGATCAACAAGAGGTTCTGACCGTGGCGCGCGTGCGGCGCGTGGGGGCGGTCCTCTGCCTGACGCTGCTCGCCGCGGCGGCAGCGGACTCCGACCCCCAGCCCACCGCAGCGGCGCCCACAACGACGGAGGAGGCGGTCAACACTTTTATCATCGGGGGCAAGGTGGTC
>JBKBVA010000121.1:0-7529 GCA_046289665.1 Allosphingosinicella sp. | reverse complement strand
CCGCCGCGGCCGCCGGCGCCGCCGCCCCCGCCGCCCCCGCCGCCCCCGCCGCCGAAGAAGGTCGAGCCCGCCCGGGCGAAGGCCAATCTCGGATCGCTGATCACGGACTCCGACTATCCCGCCGCCGCGCTTCGTGCCGGCGACGAGGGGACCACCGGCTTCCGGCTCGAGGTCGGCGCCAACGGCAGGGTCAGCGACTGCACGGTCACGTCGTCGAGCGGCTCCTCGGCCCTCGATGCCGCAACCTGCAGGATCCTGAGGTCCCGCGCCCGCTTCACGCCGGCCCGCGACAGCAACGGCAATCCGACCACCGACACCGTTTCCGCGCGCATCGTCTGGCGTATCCAGGACCGGTAAACCGGCGCGGCAGTTCAAGTTTGATATGAGAGGAAATTGAACCCATGACGACCCCAGCTGCAGGCGCCCACGAAGGCGAAAACCCCTATGGCTTGTTCGCCGCGCTCGAGCAGGGCGGCACCATCGCTTACGCTACCTTCTTCATTCTCGTGATCATGTCGGCCGCGTCCTGGTACGTGCTGTTCGTCAAGCTGTTCGAGCAGCAGAAGATCATCAACCAGGGCAAGCGTGCGCGCAGCACCTTCTGGCAATCGGCCAATCTGCGCGAAGGCGCGAACAAGCTGGAGAAGAACAGCGCCTACCGCCAGATCGTGGACGACGGCATCCTCGCCCTCGAGCAGCATGACAAGCTGACCGATCCGATCGACCAGCACGACTGGATGCTGAACTCGCTGGCCCGCAGCCAGGGCGCTATCGCCTCGAAGCTGTCCACCGGCCTCGCGCTTCTCGCCACCGTCGGTTCGACCGCGCCGTTCGTCGGCCTGTTCGGCACCGTCGTCGGCATCTACCGCGCGCTGATCAAGATCGGCGCCGCCGGTCAGGCGTCGATCGACGCGGTCGCCGGCCCGGTCGGCGAAGCGCTGATCATGACCGCGCTCGGCCTCGCCGTGGCGGTTCCGGCGGTGCTTGCCTACAACTGGCTGCAGCGCCGCAACAAGGCGATCGTCGAGGAGCTCGCCCGCTTCTCGAACGACCTTCACGGCTACATGATGTCCGGCGGCGCCGTCCGTCCGGTCGTCGCCAACGCCAAGGGCGGCGGCATGGCCACCACCCGTCCGGCCACCGGCGGCACCACCCCGAGCGGCACCACCGCCACCGGCAGCGCCACCGGCGCCACCAACCCGGGGCCGAAGAAGGTCTAAGAGCTACGGTCGAAGGCGGGGCGGGTTCGCCCGTCCCGCCCTTCGCCATCACGATTTGACTGACAGGATAGGATACCAACGATGGCAATGAGTGTCGGCCCAGGCGAAGACGGTGAAGACACGCCGATGTCCGACATCAACACGACGCCGCTCGTCGACGTCATGCTGGTGCTCCTGATCATCTTCCTCATCACCGTTCCGGTCGTCATCCAGACGGTCCCGGTCGAGCTTCCCAAGGTCCGCTTCGAGCCGACCACCACCAAGCCGGAGAACGTCTCGCTCTCCGTCCGTTCCGACGGCGCCGGCGGCTGCGAGGTCTATTGGGGCCTCCAGAAGGTCAGCGCGGAGGAGCTGCTCGACAGGGCGGTCAAGAAGCTCGAGGACGAGATCGAGCGGGTCGGCGGCGTCGAGAACCTCACCGACGAGACGATGCCGGAAGCGCATATCCGCGGAGACGTCGGCACGCCGTACAAGTGCATCGGCGGCGCCGTCTTCACGATGCAGCGCGCGGGCTTCTCCCGCGTCGGCTTCATCTCCGAACCGCCCCCCGGCGGCGCCGTCGAGCGCCTCTAAGGCCAGAGTACCAGGAGTTTTCCAATGGCAGGTGCAGTCAGCGCTTCCGAAACCGAACCGATGATGGACATCAACACCACGCCGCTCATCGACGTGATGCTCGTGCTCCTCATCATGTTCATCATCACCATCCCGATCCAGACCCACGCGGTGAAGCTCGACCTTCCGGTCGACGCGCCGAACAACCAGCCGCCGCCGATCGACCCGGTGAAGAACAAGATCGTCATCACCCCGGAAGGCGCCGTGCTGTGGAACGGCGAGCAGGTCGATCTTGTGCGCCTGCGCCAGTATCTCGACCTGACCCAGACGATGACCCCGACGCCGGAGCTTCACCTCCAGCCGGATCCGAACGCCCGCTACGAGCTGGTCGACGAGGTTCTCGCGGTCACCAAGCATGCCAATGTCGAGAAAATGGGCTTCGTCGGCAACGAAGCGTATATGAACGCCTTCTAGAGGCGTCTCCTCTCGATCACGATCAGGGGCGGTCCGTTCGGACCGCCCTTTTTCGTTGGGTCGTCGGGGCCGCGCGGACGCCCCCGCTCCGTGGGGCGCCCAGCGCCGTTCTGAGGGGGTTTGACTCGGTGGGACTCCGCAGGGAGTCGACGGTGCGGCCTGCGCGGGAGCCCCGGGGAGGGCCCGCATGCCGCGACGGACCGCGGCGGGACGAGAGCCGGGCAGGCGGCAGAAGGCGATGCGTGTGGGCGCCCCGCAGGCCGGCGATCCGCTGCACGGCGCCCGCCCGCGGTTGTTGCCCGACAGTGCCGACGCTCCGGCTAGGCGGCCATCCCCTGGAACTGGAGCCGGGCGAGACGCTCGTAAAGGCCGCCGGCGGCCTGCAGGCTGTCGTGGGTGCCCTGCTCGACGATGCGGCCCGCGTCCATCACCACGATACGGTCGGCGGCGCGGACGGTGGCGAGCCGGTGGGCGATGACGATGGTGGTACGGTGGCGCATCAGCCGGTCGAGGGATTCCTGGACCAGCCGCTCGCTCTCCGCGTCGAGCGCGGAGGTCGCCTCGTCGAGCAGCAGCAGGGGCGCGTCGCGCAGCACGGCGCGGGCGATGGCGACGCGCTGGCGCTGCCCGCCCGACAGGCGCGCGCCGCCTTCGCCGAGGAAGGTGTCGAGGCCGTCGGGCAGGGCGCGCAGGAAATCCGCCGCATTCGCCGTCTCGGCCGCCGCCCACAGCTCCGCGTCGCTCGCGTCCCAGCGCCCGTAGCGCAGATTGTCGCGCGCCGAGGCGGCGAAGATCACCGTCTCCTGCGGCACCACCGCGATCCGCTCCCGGACCGCCGCGGGATCGGCCTGCGGAAGCGGCACCCCGTCCATCGAGACGGTCCCCGCTTCGGGGTCGTAGAAACGCAGGGCGAGCTGGAAGAGAGTCGACTTGCCCGCCCCGGACGGCCCCACCACCGCCAGCGTCTCCCCCGGAGCGACGGCGAGGGTGAAGTCGTCCAGCGCCTTGACCTCCGGGCGGGTGGGGTAGCGGAAGGTGACGCCGCGGAAGTCGAGCGCGCCGCGCCCCGGCTCGGGCAGCGGCGTCGGACGGGCCGGGGCGGCGATGCCCGGCGCCTCGCGGAGCAGGTCGGTGAGGCGCCCGGCCGCGCCGGCCGCCCGCAGCAGCTCGCCATAGACCTCGGCCAGCGCGCCGAAGGCGCCGGCGACGAGGCCGCCGGTCAGGACGAAGGCGGCGATCGTGCCGCCGGTCAGCCGCCCAGCCTGGACGTCGAGCGCGCCCTGCCACATGACGAGGGTGATCGATCCGAAGATCAGGCCGATGACGAAGAAGGTCATCGCCGCGCGCAGCAGGATGCGCCGGCGGGCGGTGGCGAAGGCGGTATCCACCGCCGCGGTGAAGCGCCCGGCCTCGCGTTCCTCCTGACCGAAGGCCTGAACGATCTTCATCGCGCCCAGCACCTCGTCGACCATCGCGCCGACGTCGGCGATCCGATCCTGGCTGGCGCGCGACACGTTGCGCACGCGCCGCCCGATCAGCGTCAGCGGCACGATGACCACGGGAATGCCGAGCAGCAGCATCAGCGTCAGCTTCGGCGCGAGGGCGAGGAGATAGGCGATCCCCCCCACCGCGATCAGCGCGTTGCGCAGCGCGATCGAGACGGTGGAGCCGACCACCTGCTCGATCACCGTCGTGTCGGCGGTCAGCCGGGACGCGATCTCGGAGGGGCGGTTCTCCTCGAAGAATTCGGGCGCGAGGCGCAGCAGGTTGCGCTGCACCGCCTGGCGCAGGTCCGCCACGACCCGCTCGCCGAGCCACGAGACGAAGTAGAAGCGCAGCGCCGTCGCCACTGCCATGACGAGGACGATGATCAGCAGATATTGGAACCAGCGGCCGATGTCGGCCGGATCGCCGCCGCCGAAGCCGCGGTCGATGATCAGCCTGAACGCGCTGGGGATGGCGAGCGTGGCGCCGGCGGCGACCAGCAAGGCGAGGAGCGCCCCCAGCACGTGCCCCTTGTAGCGCAGGGTGAACCGCCACAGCAGCGCCAGGTTCGCCAGTTTCGCGGGAGGGGAAGCGGCAGGGTGCGTGGCCATGGCGGTGGCCTAGCAGGGGGTGCGGGGCGGCTCAACCGACGCCACTGGCCCCTTGCCCTCAATCCTCCTTGAGGGCCTGAATCGCCTTCCCCGCCGCATCGACCAGGAACAGGGCGATCGGGATGATCGGCAGGCCGCCCCCGCAGTTCTGGTTCGGACCGACGGTGGAGCAGCGGGTCGAGCCGTGGGCGAGCGTGTCCGCCGGGCGCAGCGACTCGCCCGGCAGCCGGTCGCCCGCACCGCGCAGCGCCGGGTCGACGCGATAGGGACTGCGGCCGGGGCGGGCGCAGACGACGATCTCATCCTCCGCGGCCTCGGGGCAGTCGATCTTCGCGACCGTCGGCCAGGTGCGCGCGAACGCCTCGCTCACCTCCTCGGCGGTCATCGCCTGCTGCGCCGCCGCCGGCCCCGAGAGCATCGCGAGCGCCAGCGCGCTGAGCGTCAATCTCGACTTTGGCATGGGCCTCGCCTATCGCCGCCGCACTTTCCAAACAGAGGATGACAGCAAAGATGGTGAGTGCAAGCCATGTTCTCGATCGGGTCCTGGTGCTCGAGATGGTGCGGGTCACCGAGGCCGCGGCGGTTGCCGCCTCGAAGCTGATCGGCCGCGGCAACGAAAAGGCCGCCGACGCGGCCGCCGTCGAGGCGATGCGCGAGGCGCTCAACCAGCTCGAGCTCGACGGCACCGTCGTCATCGGCGAAGGCGAACGGGACGAGGCGCCGATGCTGTTCATCGGCGAGAAGGTGGGCTCCGCCCAGGGCAAGGGCCCGGCGATCGACATCGCGCTCGATCCGCTCGAAGGCACGACCATCACCGCCAAGGCGGGCCCGAACGCGCTGGCCGTCCTCGCTATCGCCGAGGAAGGCTGCCTGCTCAACGCGCCCGACGTCTATATGGACAAGCTCGCCATCGGCCCGGGCTATCCGAAGGGGACGATCGACCTCTCCCGGTCCGCGACCGAGAATGTGAAGGCGATCGCGGCCGCGAAGGGCGTCGATCCGTCCGAGATCATCGCCTGCGTGCTCGACCGGCCGCGCCATGCCGACCTCATCGCCGAGCTGCGCGCGCTCGGCTGCGGCATCCAGCTGATCCCGGACGGCGACGTGGCGGGGGTGATCGCGGTGACCGATCCGGACACCACGGTCGACGTCTATATGGGGCAGGGGGGCGCGCCGGAGGGCGTGCTCGCCGCCGCGGCCCTGCGCTGCGTCGGCGGCCAGTTCCAGGGCCGGCTGGTGTTCCGCAACGACGCCGAACGGGCGCGGGCGGCGAAATGGGGGGTCGAGGATCTCGACCGAATCTACGATCTCGAAGAACTGGCGAAGGGCGACGTGATCTTCGCCGCGACGGGGGTGACGGACGGGTCGCTTCTCGAGGGCGTCAAGCGCCGCAAGCATTGCATCACCACCGAGAGCGTCGTAATGCGCGCCTCGACCGGCACGGTGCGCTGGGTGCGCGGCGAGCACCGCAAGGAGCCCGGCGCGGAGTGAGCTTCCCCTCCGGGGCGGGAGGGGAAGCTCGCCCGGCCCGGAGATCAGCCGGGGAGGGAAACCGCGTCGGTGACGTGGATGATGCCGTTGCCGGTCATCAGGTCGGCGCCGGTGACGGTGGCGCGGCCGCCTTGCGCGTCGGTGAGGACCACCTTGCCGTCCATCAGGCGGGCGGTGAGCTTGCCGCCCTGAACGGTGGTGACCTCGGCCGTTCCGCCGTTCTTCTCGATCATGCCGATGAGATCGGCGGCGGCCACGCGGCCGGCGACGACGTGATAGGTGAGGACGCCCTGCAGCGCCGCCTTGTTCTCGGGCTTCAGCAGCGTGTCGACGGTGCCGGCGGGCAGCCTGGCGAAGGCGGCGTCGGTCGGCGCGAAGACGGTGAAGGGCCCGGGGCCGGCGAGGGTGTCGACCAGGCCGGCAGCCTTCACCGCCGCGACCAGCGTCTCGTGGTCCGGCGATTTCATCGCGGCGGCGACGATCGTGCCGGCATCCTTCTTGCCGGCCTTCGCGGGCTTGCCGTGATGGTCGAACGCGAGGGCGCCGGCTGCGACCGGTACGGAGGCGAGGAGCGCCGCGGCGGCGATGTGCTTGAACATGGAGAATTCCTTCAGTCTATCGGGGGCGTTTTCCCGATAGCCGCGAATCGCCGCGTCCCCCGATACGGACTTTCTCCCGTAGCCTTGCGCTAAAGCCCCGCTTCCACCGCAATGCGGATCGCGTCCGCGGTGGTCGAGACGCCGAGCTTTTCCAGCAGAAGCGCCCGGTGCATCTTCACCGTCTTCTCGCCGATCTTGAGGCGCCACGCGATCTGCTTGTTGCGGTAGCCGCCCGCCATTTCCTTCAGCACTTCGCGCTGGCGCGTCGACAAGGCGGAGACGAGCCGGGCCGCGCGGCGCTGGCGCAGCAGCAGCGGCGCGTCGCTGCCGCTCCCCACCTCCACCTGCGAGCCGAGAAACCATTCGACCTGCCCCTCCGCGTCGAACAGCGGTGCGATCAGCACCGCGTTGCGAAACGGCGTCCCGTCCTTGCGGTAGTTGAGGAGCTCGGTGAGGTTGGTGCGCTGTGCGCGCAACGCCTCGCGGATATGCTCGGTCAGCCAGGGTTCGGTCTCTGCCCCGGCGAGGAAGCGGCAGTTGCGCCCGACGATCTCCGCCTCCTCATAGCCGGTGAGCTCGCAGAAGGCGGCATTGGCGGCGACCACCGGATTGTCCGGCAGGCGCGGATTGGTGATGACGGTGGCGATCGGGCTGATCCGGATCGACGCGAACAGCGCCGCCGCCTCGTCCGCCGTGCTGTCTCGATCGTCGCCCATCGGGCAAGCATAAGCAAAGCGGGCGGCGAGCAGAAGGGGGCGCCGCCTTTGTCCCTGAACCCGCTCGGCTTTTCGTCCACAGCTTTCATCGGCGGCGGATTCCCATCCGAGCGCTTTTGCCTTAGGCTCGCCGCCATGCTCACCCACGCCCATGTCTGCGGAGTGTCCCGCTCGATCCTCGGCCAGCCGTGGCGCTGGCGCGGATCGGCGGCCGACGGCTATGACGACGGCTTCAGGCCCGACGACCTGGTCGACCAGTTGCTGATGGCCCGCGGCGTGGTGCGCGAGGAGCTGGACCGGCACCGCGCGCCGACGATCCGCGGCTTCATGCCCGACACCTCGATCTTCCGCGACATGGACCGCGCCGCGGGGGAGCGCCTA
>JBKBVA010000120.1:0-7575 GCA_046289665.1 Allosphingosinicella sp. | reverse complement strand
AGATCCGCCGGCCGCTCGACAGCCGCGCGCAGGTGACGATCTCGGTGGTCGACACCAACGGCGCCGTCCTCGGCATCGTCCGCTCCCCCGACGCCCCCGTCTTCGGCATCGACGTCTCGCTCCAGAAGGCGCGCACCGCGATGTTCTTCTCGAGCGCGCAGGCCGGGGCGGAGCTGGCGGCGCACCCCGATCCGGACGTAGCGATGTACGTCCCGGCGGTCCGCGCCTTCCTCAACGATCCGTCGGCGCTGACCGGCAAGATCGCCTTCTCCGACCGGGCGAACGGCAACCTCTCCCGCCCCTATTTCCCGGACGGCGAGCTCGGCCGGCCGCCGGGGCCGTTCTCGCGCCCGATCGCCGAATTCAATCCCTTCTCGACCGGCCTCCAGTCGGCGCTGGTCGAGGCGCAGGTGAAGGCGCATGTCGGCTTCCTGCTCGGCGCGGCCGCCGACGCGCCGGCGCAATGCACCCACACGCCCCGCCTCGCCAACGGCATCCAGATCTTCCCCGGCTCGGTGCCGATCTACCGCGGGTCGCAGCTGGTCGGCGGCATCGGCATTTCCGGCGACGGCATCGACCAGGACGACATGATCAGCTTCCTGGGGCTCCACAATGCGGGGCTCAGGCTCGGCACGCTCGGCAATGCCGATCCCGCCATCCGCGCCGACACCATCGTCGTCCCCGTCGGCGCGGGCGTGCGGCTGCGCTACGTCCAGTGCCCCTTCGCCCCCTTCCTCGGCACCTCCGACCAGAATGTGTGCCAGGGAAAATGAGCATCTCCGCGGCCCTGGCCTGGCTGTTGTCCAGCCCGACCATCGACACGGTTCGTCATCCCGGACTTGATCCGGGAGCCACCTTCTCCCCGGCGGAAGACAAGAAGAAGGTGGATTCGGGCCTTCGCCGGAATGACGGGATCGTGCTGGCCCTGCAGGATGCCGCTCCCCCGCCCGAGGAAGAAGGCCGCCGCCGCCCCGGCGTGCCCCAGCGCGAGCTGGAAGAGCCGGTCGAGCAGGACAATCCCGGCGCGATCCGCTCGCCGCCGCCCGAGGCTTTTCCGGCCGACCAGATACCGGTGCCGGACCGCTGGCGGCTGATCGAGAGCCTCGGCGTCGTCAAGGAACGCTGGTTCGACCCGTACAACCAGAATACGCTGAAGGGCGACCGGCCGATCTGCCTCCCGACCGATGAGGAGCAGGCGAAGCGCCGAGCGGAGGGGCGGCCGAAATGCCGCACGCCCCGCTTCCTCGGCCTCACCGGCGACGACTGGTTCTTCGCCGTCAACGCCGTCTCGGACACGGTGCTGGAGCCGCGCACCTTCCCGATCCCGGTCGGCGTCCAGACCACCAACCGGCCGGGCAGCATCGACGTGTTCGGCAAGAGCGAGAGCCTGGTCGTCGCCCAGACCTTCATCCTCGGCGCCGCCCTCATCAAGGGCTCCACCGCCTACAAGCCGCCCGACGTCGAATACCGCCTCACCCTCGCGCTCAATGCCAGCTACGTCGACGTGCCGGAGCGGCGCGTGCTGTTCGTCGAGCCTTCGAAGGGGACGACGCGTTTCGACTATGCGCTCGGCGTCCAGGAAGCGTTCGTCGACTATCATATCCGCAACGTCTCGGACCGCTACGATTTCGACAGCGTCCGCGCCGGCATCCAGCCCTTCCAGCTCGATTTCCGCGGCTTCCTGTTCAACGACCAGCAGCTTGGCCTCCGCCTGTTCGGCAACCGCGACAACAACCGCGTCCAGTACAATCTGATGGCGATCTGGCGGCTGGAGAAGGACACCAACAGCGGCCTCAACAACATCCTCCAGGCGCCCCGGCAGGACTGGATCCTGCACGCCAACCTCTACCGCCAGGATTTCCCCTTCGTCGGCATGACCAGCCAGGCGAGCCTCACCTGGAACGCCAATCGCGAGCGCGGCGACATCGAGGTGGACGATAACGGCTTCCCCGTCCGCCCGGCGCTGATCGGCAATCTGCGCGCGCGCAATTACGACGTCTTCTACCTCGGCTACAATGCCGACGGCCGGATCGGGCGGATCAACCTGTCGGCCTCCGCCTACGGCGCGTTCGGCTGGGACCGGAAGAACATCTTCACCGGCGAGACCGGGCACATCCGCAGCTTTTTCCTCGCCGCCGAGCCGAGCTACGATGTCGACTGGATCCGCGTCCGCGGCTCCTTCCTGTTCGCCAGCGGCGACGGCGAGCCGTTCGACAACCGGGAAAGCGGCTTCGACGCGATCTTCGAAAATCCGATCTTCGCCGGCGCCGACACCAGCTACTGGATCCGCCAGACCATCCCGTTCGCCGGCGGCGGGCGGGCGGTGTCGGTGAACGGCCGGAACGGCATCCTCAATTCGCTGCGCTCGTCCAAGGAGCAGGGCCAGTCCAACTTCGTCAATCCCGGCACCATCCTCGCCGGGATCGGCGCCGATTTCGACATCACCCCCGAATTGCGGCTCAGCGGCAACGTGAACCACCTGTGGTTCCACAGGACGGCGGTGCTGCAGGCGCTGCGCATGGAAGGCTCGATCCCGAAGGAGATCGGCTTCGACGTCTCGGCGGCCGCGATCTGGCGGCCGAAGATGACCCAGAACATCGTCTTCCGCGCCTCCGCCGCAATGCTCGAGGCGGGCCGCGGCTTTCGCGACCTGTTCGACAATAGCGACGGCCGCCGCCGCTATTATTCCGTCCTCCTCAACGCGATCCTGAGCTACTGATGGGGTGGGGGCGCACCTTGTTCGTCATGCCGGACCCGATCCGGCATCCACCTTCCCTTCTCTCGGGCGCAAGAAGGTGGATTCCGGCCTTCGCCGGAATGACGGTGACGGTGGGGCTGCTCCTCGCCGCCCCCCTCGCCGCCGCGCCGGAAGAGAAAGCCGTCACCCGCGACTATTCGCTCGTCCGCGCCGGCCCGGCGCCGCGCACCCAGGACTGGGCGCAGGCGGACGCCAAGAGCGCCGGCTGCGTCTCGTGCCACACCGAGTCCGACCAGAAGACGATGCACAAGACGCCCGCCGTGGTGCTCGGCTGCACCGACTGCCACGGCGGCAATCCGGCGGTGATGGGCAATGCGAGCCTGAAGCATGACGACCCGGCCTATGTCGCCGCCCGCGACAGGGCCCACGTTCTCCCCCGTTATCCGGGAAGCTGGCACTGGCCCTCGAGCGCCAATCCGTCGCGCACCTACACATTGCTCAACAAGGAGGCGCCCGAATTCGTCCGCTTCGTCAATCCGTCCGACTATCGGGTGGTGCGCGACAGCTGCGGGGCCTGCCATATCGAGGTGATCGAGGCGGCCGAGCGCTCGATCATGGCCTCGGGCGCGATGCTGTGGGGCGGGGCGGCCTACAATAACGGCATCGTCCCGTTCAAAAACTACCTCTTCGGTGAGGCCTATACGCGCCAGGGCGAGCCCGCGAAGATCGTCTCCCCGCTCGGGCCGGACGGCACGCTCGGCGAGGCGCAGAAGAAGCGCGGCGTCCTCGCCGAACTCTATCCGCTGCCGACCTGGCACGTCATCCCGCCGGGCGACGTCTTCCGCGTCTTCGAGCGCGGCGGGCGGACGATCAACACCCAGTTCCCCGAAATCGGCCTCCCCTCGCCCTCCGGCTCGATCCAGCGGCTCGAGGAAAGCGGCCGGCCCGACATCCGCCAGTCCAACCGCGGCCCCGCCACCGGCCTTCGCGTCGCCATTCCGGTGCTCAACATCCACAAGACGCGGCTCAACGACCCGTTCATGTGGTTCATGGGGACCAACGACCAGCCGGGCGACTACCGCCATTCCGGCTGCGCCGGCTGCCACGTCGTCTACGCCAACGACCGCGAGCCGCGGCACAGCCTCGGCTATGCGCAATATGGTCGCGACGGCCAGAGCGCGACCGTCGACCCGACCATCGCCGCCAAGACCGAAGGCCACGCCCCCGCCGACACCGCCCACGGCGCGCTCAAGGAAAAGGGGCACCCGATCCGCCACGCCTTCACCAGGGCGATCCCGACCGCCCAGTGCATGAACTGCCACATGCACCAGCCCAACATCTTCCTGAACTCCTATCTCGGCTACACGATGTGGGACTATGAATCCGACGCCGACCTGATGTGGCCGGGGCCGGAGAACCGGCTGAAGGCGAAGGACGCCGGTGAGGAGGCGACGCTCCGCAACCAGCGTTACCCGACCGCCGCCGAGGTCCACGAGGTGCTCGACCGCAACCCCGAAGGCGCCGCGCCGCGCGGCCTGTGGGGCGACCTCGATTTCCTGCGCAACGTCTACGACCGGGTGAATCCCGAGGCGAAGCACACCCAATTCGCCGACTATCACGGCCACGGCTGGAACTTCCGCGCCATCCTGAAGCGCGACCGCGCCGGCAACCTCCTCGACGCCGAGGGCAGGATCGTCTCCCCCGACGACCCCGAGAAATTCCGCCGCGCCGGCGAGGGCAAGTTCGTCGCGCCCGGCATCAATCCCGGCAAGACCGTCCACATGATGGACATCCACGCCGAAAAGGGGATGCAGTGCGCCGACTGCCACTTCGCGCAGGACAGCCACGGCAACGGCTACATTTACGGCGAGGTGGCGAACGCGATCGAGATCGGCTGCAAGGACTGCCACGGCACCGCGACCGCCTATCCGACGCTCAGGACCTCCGGCCCCGCCGCGCCGCCGGCCGGCACCAACCTCGCGCTGCTCAGGAACGAGGACGGGCGCCGGCGCTTCGAATGGATGCAGGCCGACGACGGCCGCCGCGTCCTCGTCCAGCGCTCGATCGTCGATCCGAACCTCGAATGGGAGGTGAAGCTGGTCAGGGACAGCGTCGATCCGCAGCATCCCGGCTTCAACATGAAGGCGGCGCGCTCCAAGCTGATGTCGAAGGCGGGGGCCGAGACCGGCGAGTACAAGTTCGGCTCAGGCGTCGCACCGGAGGATCTCGCCCACAAGGAGGACGAGATCGCCTGCTTCACCTGCCACCTCTCCTGGACCACCTCATGCGCCGGCTGCCACCTGCCGATCGAGGCGAACTGGAAAACGAAGAGCCACAAATATGACGGGATCGAGAGCCGCAACTTCGCGACCTACAACCCCCAGGTCGCGCGCGAGGACATGTTCCAGCTCGGCCGGCACCAGACCACCAAGGGCAACATCATCGCGCCGATCCGCTCCACTTCGGCGCTGATCCTGTCGTCGACCAACATCAACCGCGAGCGCATCTACGTCCAGCAGCCGCCGATCAGCGCGGCCGGCTTCTCCTCCCAGGCCTTCGCGCCGCATTTCCCGCACACGGTGCGCACGACCGAAACCAAGACCTGCACCGACTGCCACCTCTCGGCCGACGACGACAACAATGCGATCATGGCGCAGCTGCTTCTGCAGGGGACCAACTTCGTCAATTTCGTCGGCCTCCACGCCTTCGTCGGCATGGAGAAGGGCTTCCAGGCGACGCGGGTGACCGAATGGGACGAGCCGCAGGCGGTGATCGGATCCTATCTCCACCGCTTCGCCTATCCCGATTACTGGCGGATGCACGTCGAGCGGAACGGGCGCGAGCTCAAGGAATGGACCCGCGGCAAGACCTTCGACGCGAAGATGAGCGGCGAGACCAAGGCGCTCGAGCAGTTCGCCAACACCGTCCAGGGCACGGACGGCGCGGTGCGCTGCCTCCAGCAGCGCGGCGAGTACATGTTCCTCGCCGAGGGCAAGGGCGGTTTCAGGGTCTACGACATCGCCAGCGTCGGCAACAAAGGCGTGTCGGAGCGGATCGTCTCGGCGCCCTTCTCCGCGCTCGGCCATGACGCGCGGGTGAAGACGAAGAACGCCACCTGCATGGCGCTTCCCACCAACCAGCCGATCAGCATCGGCCGCAACCAGAACGTCGTCCTGAACTTCCCCGAGAACCAGGAACAGTCCTTCCACCCCCTCTACCGCTATGCAGTGGTGACCGACGCGGAGGAAGGTTTGGTGCTGGTCGACGTCGAGACCTTCGCCGACGGGGAGCCGCGCAACAATTTCCTGAAGCGCGCCGTCACCTGGAACCCGCAGAACCTGCTGGCCGGGGCGCGGCACGTCACGCTCGGCGGCCATTACGCCTATGTCGCCGCCGATGCGGGGCTGGTGGTGGTCGACCTCAACGATCCCTTGAACCCCCGCCACGCCGCCACCGTCCCCCTGCGCGATGCCCGCGCCTCGGCGCTGCAGTTCCGCTACCTCTGGGTGACCGACGCCGAGGGGCTGAAGCTGCTCGACGTCACCCGGCTCGACGCGCCGCGCCTCGTTCCGGAGGCGACCGTCCCCCTCGCCGACGCCCGCCGCATCTATCTCGCCCGCACCTACGCCTATGTCGCGGCGAAGCAGGAGGGCCTCGTCATCGTCGACGTCACCCGCCCCGAGCGCCCCGCCGTCTATGCCAGGGAGACGTTCGGCGGACGCATGACCGACGTCGAGGACGTGATCGTCGGCTCCACCAACGCCTCGCTCTTCGCCTATGTCGCCGATGGGCGCGCCGGCGTGAAGGTGGTCCAGCTCACCTCGCCCGAGAGCCAGCCCAACTTCTACGGCTTCTCGCCCGCCCCGAAGCCCGAGCTCATCGCCTGGGCGCGAACGCCGCGCCCGGCGCTGGCGCTCTCCAAGGGCCTCGACCGCGACCGCGGCGTCGACGAGACGGGCGGCCAGATCGCCATCTTCGGCCGCCTCGGCTCGCGCCCGTTCAGCCGGGCCGAGATGGAGCGCCTGTTCCTCAACCGCCGGGGCGTGGCCTGGAAGGTGCGCGACACCGGCACCATGGCCGACTGGGTGAACTGAACGCGGCCGCCCTGCGCGGCGGCGCGTAATCCCCCATTCACCCGTTTCGGCTACAGTCGTCGCCGCATTGCCAATCCCCGCCGAAATCCTATTTAGGTGGGGACCTCCCAGGACGAGACATTTTCGATGAGCGACAATCGCACCCCGACCCCCGAAAAGGACCCGCAGGGCCCTGGCAATCCGTGGATGAAGAGCCTCTTCATCTGGGCCGGCATCCTGCTGGCGCTCATCCTGTTCGTGCAGATCGTCGGCGGCGGCGACCGCACCGCCGGCCAAAGCGCGATCTCCTATTCCGAATTCCTCGACAAGGTCGACGAAGGCTCGGTCAAGCAGGTCGCGATCGGCAAGGACGTGATCTCCGGCAAGCTCTCCAACGGCGACAGCTTCCGCACCAACGCCATCCCCGATCCCGAGCTGACCCGCCGCCTGCGCGAGCGCAGTGTCGAGTTCACCGGCCAGTCGGAGCAGCAGACCAGCATCTGGGTCTATCTGCTGATGCAGTCCCTCCCCTTCCTCCTCATCCTCGGCATCGCCTTCTTCATCATGCGGCAGATGCAGAAGAATGCGGGCTCGGGCGCGATGGGCTTCGGCAAGTCCAAGGCCAAGCTCCTCACCGAGAAGCACGGCCGCGTCACCTTCGACGACGTCGCCGGCATCGACGAGGCGCGCGAGGAGCTGCAGGAGATCGTCGATTTCCTGAAGGATCCGACCAAGTTCGCCCGCCTCGGCGGCAAGATCCCGAAGGGCGCTTTGCTCGTCGGCTCGCCCGGCACCGGCCAGACC
>JBKBVA010000011.1:0-23268 GCA_046289665.1 Allosphingosinicella sp. | reverse complement strand
CCGGCAACGCCAACGGCCACGGCATCGTCGTCAACGGCACCGTCGCCGGCCGCGGCCTCTACAACAATGTGGACGCGACCGCGGTCCGCATCGGCGGCCTCGGCGGCGCGGTGACCGTCGCCGGCGGCATCACCGTCAACGGCGGCGTCGGCGCCCAGTCCAAGGCCAGCGCGACCGGGCTGCTCGTCGGCAGCGGCGCCACCGTGCCGGAGCTGCGCGTCGGCGGCGTCGTCCGCGCCGACGGCGGCGCGGGCGAGACCGCGAAGAGCCGGGCGATCCTGATCGAGTCCGGCTCGAGCGTCGCCAAGATCGTCAATACGGGGACGATCGCCGCGACCACGGCCGACAAGGGCACGGCCGCCGCGATCGTCGACTTGAGCGGAAACGTGACGCTGATCGAGAACAAGGGGTCCATCGGTGCCAGCGGCGTCGCCCTCTCGACCGGCCGCGCCATCGCCATCGACCTTTCCGCCAATACGGCCGGCGCCACCGTGCGCCAGGCTATAGTTGGACAGGGTGTTGCCTCCCCCCTCATCCATGGCAACATCCTGTTCGGCGCCGGCGACGACCTGCTCGACCTCGCCGACGGCGAGGTAAAGGGAACGACGCAGTTCGGCGCCGGCGCCAATCGCCTCTCGATGAGCGGGGACGCGGCCTATGCCGGCGACGTCAAGTTCGCCGGGGGCGCCGACCGGATCGACCTCGCCGGCACCTCCGCTTTCACCGGGGCGGTCGATTTCGGCGGCGGCGCGGACCGGCTCACCCTCGGCGGGACGTCGCGCTTCACCGGCACGCTCGCCGGCAGCGGCGGCCTCGCCGTCGAGGTGAACGGCGGCACCCTCCAGGTCTCGGGCACCGGCACCACCCAGCTCGGCTCGCTCAGCGTCGGCGCGAACGGCACGATCGGCGTCACCATCGACGCGGCCGCGGGCAAGGCGACCCTCTACGACGTGGCGGGCGATGCGAGCTTCGCGCAGGGCGCCAAGCTGCAGGTGAAGCTGGCCAACGTCAGCGATTCGGTCGGAAGCTTCACCGTCATCAAGGCGGGAACCCTCACCGGAGCCGCGGGCCTAAGCGCCACCTCCGTCCAGCTCCCGGTCTTCTTCAAGAGCAGCCTCGCGGTCGACCAGGCCGCCGGCGAGATCGACGTGGTGATCGCGCGCAAGTCCGGCACTGAACTCGGCTTCAACGCCTCGGAGAGCGGCGCCTGGAATGCCATCTTCGACGTGCTCGACAGCGACGCCAAGGTGGCGGGCGCCTTCCTCGCCATGGCGGACGAGACCACGCTGCGCACCACCATGCAGCAGATGCTCCCCGACCATGCCGGCGGCGTCTTCGAGACGGTGACGCAGGGCTCGCGCGCCACCGCCCGCTTCCTGCGCGATCCGGGCGGCCCGTTCGCGGACCAGGGGACTTGGGGCTTCTGGCTGCAGCAGGTCGCCTGGGGCACTTCGAAGGATCTCGGCGACACCGCCGCCTACGACATCAGCGGCTGGGGCGCGGCGGGCGGCGCCGAGCTGAAGCTGGGCGGTGCCGGCAATGTCGGCCTCTCGCTCGCCTATCTGAACGGCGAGGACGCCAACGGCAGCAACGACAACCAGGTGCGGGCGAGCCAGTATGAGCTGGGCGGCTACTGGCGGGCGGAATGGGGCGGCCTGCGCGCTTATGCACGCGCCTCGGCGGCGCGCATCGGCCTGCGCGGCACCCGTACGTTCAGCGCCACCGTGGCGAACGAGCTCGTCACCCGCACCGCGGAGGGCGACTGGGACGGCCGGCTCTATTCGGCCGCGGGCGGGCTCTCCTACGAACTCCGCTTCGGCCGCCTCGCCCTCCGTCCGGCCGCGTCGGTCGACTATTACCGGCTCAAGGAAGACGCTTATGCCGAGACCGGCGGCGGCACCGCGATGAACCTCTCCGTCGACGCGCGGACCAGCGACGAGCTGGCGGGCGAGGCGACGTTGACCGCCGCCTACGATCTCGGCGGCATCGATCCCGCCGCCGGCTGGTTCCGGGTGGAGGCCGAGGCCGGGCGCCGGCAGATCCTCGGCGGCGAGCTCGGCACCACCACCGCCCGCTTCGGCACGGCAACGCCCTTCACCCTCGATCCGGAGGCGCGGACCGACGGCTGGCTCGGCCGGCTGCGGCTGATGGGGGGCGACGACGGCTTCTCGGTCGGCGGCGAGCTTTCGGCGGAAGAACAGGACGGCCGCGCCGCGGTCGCCGGACGGGTCGCGCTTCAAATCGGTTTCTAAAAGCGCGAGGGGGCGCCGCGCCTCATCCCCGCGGTGCCCCAAAAACCCTGCAGGCAAAGCAGGGCGCCTCGCGGGATTAAGCCGTGGGCGCATGAACCGGAATGCCGCGGCGGGGAACAGCGACAGCGCTGCCGGTCCTCGGGTGCCGGCTTGTCGTTTGAGTGGAGGGACCGCCTTTGGCTTTTCCTTCGCGGCTCGTAACCAGAGAGGGGCTCCGTCTCGATCACGCCGTCACTGTAGATCGGCTCTCCCCCATCACCCACGCGGATGCTTCGACCGGTCCCAAGGTCCGCCACATACCAGTGGACGGCATAGCTGTTCCGCAGCACTGACGGACGCGGCACGCGAAATGCGAATCCTGCGTTCCACCGAACGGGGGCTTGAAGCGCCAGGATTTGGCACCGCCCTTCGTGACGAAGTGGTAGACGCCTCCTGTGTCGCCGAGCTTGTAGTCGGCTCCCAAAGGTAGCTCTACAGCCGCAAAAAACCTAGGTTTTTGGGGTCAGGAATGGACGCCGATGGACAGGAAAATGGCGGAGAGGGTGGGATTCGAACCCACGGTACCCTTGCGGGCACAACGGTTTTCGAGACCGTCCCAATCGACCACTCTGGCACCTCTCCGCGGAGACGAGGATGGACCCCGCAGGACGCGGGGCGGGTCGTCAGGCCGCGCGCCTTAGCCCAAGCTTTCGGGATTGCCAAGGCGCCTCGCTTGCCTGCCGCGCGCCAGGCCCTACATTGGGGCCATGATCGAGAGAACCGACAAGTCGAACCGCTGGAACCCCGCCGCCGCGCCCGTTTCGCACGCGCGCTTCGCGATCGGCGACGTGGTGCGCCACCGCCTGTTCGATTTTCGCGGCGTGGTGTTCGACGTCGATCCGGTCTTCGCCAATTCCGAGGAATGGTACGAAGCGATCCCCGAGGACATCCGCCCGGACAAGGACCAGCCCTTCTACCACCTCCTCGCCGAGAATGGCGAGACCAGCTACACCGCCTATGTCAGCCAGCAGAATCTGCTCCACGACGAAAGCGACGAGCCGGTCGATCATCCCGCCATTTCCGGCCTGTTCGATCCGTACAAGGGCGGGCGGTACCGGCTGAAGCGGGAACACCGCCACTAGGCACAAGGAAATCCGGCCGCTGCGGTTGACACAAACCGGGTCGGCATGTAGCAGCCCCCATCTCCCGCGAGGGGGCCGTCGGCCTCTCGTCGATGCCGCTTGCGGGAAAAGCTGGAAGGTAGTTGAGACAAGCCATGTTCGCAGTCGTGCGCACGGGCGGCAAGCAGTATCGCGTCGCCGCCGGAGACAAGATCGTCGTTGAGAAGCTCGCTGGTGAGGCGGGCGAAACCGTCACGCTGGGCGATGTCCTGCTTGCCGGCGAGGGTTCCGACCTCAAGTCCACCGACGGCCTGACCGTCTCGGCGGAGATCATCGCCCAGGCCAAGGCCGACAAGGTGACGGTGTTCAAGAAGCGCCGCCGCCACAACTACCGCCGCAAGAAGGGCCACCGCCAGCAGCACACGATCCTGAGGATCGTCGCGATCGGCGACCACAAGGCGGAAAAGGCCGACAAGCCGAAGAAGGCCAAGGCCGAGACGCCGGCCGAGGACCAGGCGGCCGCCGCAGCTCCGGCCGCCGAGGCTTCGGCCCCCGCCGCCGAGGCGCCGGCCAAGAAGGCCAAGGCGAAGAAGGCCGACGCGCCCGCGCCGGCCGAGGCCCAGGCCCAGGAGGCGCTCAAGGTCGACGGCGCCGAGAGCGAGATGACCGATACCCCCGTTCCGGCCAAGAAGAAGGCTTCGACAAAGAAGCCGGCGGCTGATAAGAACGCGTGAAGATTCAAGAGAGTTAGAGACAGACCATGGCACATAAGAAAGCAGGCGGTTCCTCCCGCAACGGCCGCGACAGCGCCGGCCGTCGCCTCGGTGTGAAGAAGTTCGGCGGCGAGCAGGTCATCGCCGGCAACATCATCGTGCGCCAGCGCGGGACCAAGTGGTACCCGGGCGCCAATGTCGGCATCGGCAAGGACCACACCCTTTTTGCGCTTACCGACGGCCGGGTCTCGTTCCGCGACGGGAAGCTCGGCCGCAAATATGTCTGCGTAGACATGGCGATTGCCGAAGCCGCGGAATAACGGACGATCGCTAAAGGGTCGCCCGGCACGGGGGACCCCAAGCGACTCGCAAAAGAGAAGCGTTCGAGGGAGAGGGGCCACCCCCTCTCCCTTTTTTTGTCTCCCTCGGACCGAATGTCGCCGGACCGTCATGCCTTCGGGCTAGGCGGCCGGCGAAGGGGAAGAGAGGACCAAGACATGTTCGCACGGACGCAAAGACTGCTGCTGAGGCCGGGCTGGAGCCAGGACACCGAGGCCTTCCACGCCGCCATCCGCGACGAGGGCATCGTCCGCAACCTGGCGAGCGCCCCCTGGCCCTACACGCTGGCCGACGCCCGGGCGTTCCTCGCCACCGAGCGCAAGCCCAGCGAGCCCGCCTCGCTCATCTTCCTGCGCGGCGCCGGCGCGCCCGAGCTCGTCGGCGTGATCGGCATCGGCCCGCGGCCGGACGGGGAAATGGATCTCGGCTACTGGATCGCCCGCGCCCACTGGGGTCGCGGCTATGCGACCGAGGCCGGCCGGGCGGTGATCGCCATGGCGCGCGATTCGCTGCGGATGACGCGGCTGTCCGCCGGCCACTTCGTCGACAATCCCGCCTCCGGCCGGGTGCTGGAGAAGCTCGGCTTCCGGCCCACAGGCCGCATCGTGCCGCGCTACAGCGCCGGCCGCGGGGCGTCGGCGCCCTGCCGGCTCTACGAGCTCGCCTTCGCAGGGGACGTGGAAACCCGCGTAGAGGAAGCGATGGCCGCCTGAACCTGCCTCCCCATCGCCAGATGGGGAGGGGGACCAGGCGAAGCCTGGTGGAGGGGTAATCGGCACAGGCTTCCTCAGGGTCCCGCGCAACCCGCCTGATTCAACCGCCTTCTACCCCTCCACCAGCTTCGCTGGTCCCCCTCCCCCCGAGCTGCCGCTCGCGGGGAGGCAGGAGGTCACGCGTAGCCCAGCTCGCGCTCCGTCTTGGCGATGAGGCTGCGGTCGTCCTGATGCCAGGGGTGGAAGCCGGGCATGAAGAAGCTGAACCAGGCGCCCAGGATCTTGCGCATCATCCCCGGGCGCCCGAAGGCGAACCAGAACAGGCGCGCCCAGGCCCTGGGGCCGGTGATCCCGTCCTGGCGGAGCAGGTCCAGCGCGCCGATCGTGCGGTCGACCATGAAGTTGCGCGTCACCAGCAGCATCACCCGCGCCTTGACGCTCCAGCGCTTGAAGCGCGGCCAGTCCCTGGTCGCGTGCCGCCAAGTGTCGTAGGCGACGCCCTTATGCTCGATCTCCTCGATCGCGTGCCAGCGCCACAGCGCCCGCGACTCGGCATCGGCGCCTTCCAAATGACGGGGATCGGCGAGCAGCTCGTGGGCGAGGATGGCGGTGAAATGCTCGAGCGCCATCGTCGCCGCGAGGCTGACGATCGGGTGCTTGTCGCGGACGATGGCGAGGCGGTCGTCGACCCTCTTCTCCAGCCGCGTCATGTCGTAGCCGGCCTCGATCGCGCGCTTGTTAAAGGCGACATGCTCGCGGCTGTGCATCACTTCCTGGGTGGTGAAGGCCTTGATCTCGGCGGCGAGGCGCGGATCGGCGCCCTCGCGGAAGGCGCGCACGCTCTCGACGAAGAAGGCCTCGCCCTTGGGGAAGGTGGCCGAGAGGGCGTTGTAGAGCGCGGTTCCGACCGGATCGCCGCCCAGCCACCAGCGCGCGGTGCGGTCGGCGCGGCCGAAGCGGCGGTCTCGCGGCGTGATGGTGAGATCGGAGGGTGTGATGCGTGGCGTCATGCTGTATCTCCTGCAGCATGAATGGTGACTACTGACATAGATGTCAATAACCCGCGAACGCCTCTCGCCCGAAGAAAGCCGTGCCGCCGCCGTCGAGGCGGCGCGCGCGCTGCTGCTCGAATCGGGTCCGCAGGCGGTGACGCTGAAGGCGGTGGCGGCGCGGATGGGCAAGACCCACGCCAACCTGCTCCACCATTTCGGCTCGGCGGCGGGCCTGCAGGCGGCGCTGGCGCGGCATCTCGGCGAGCGGGTGACATCCGGCATTGCCGAGGCGGTGGTGCGGGCGAGGCAGGGCGAGGCCGACCCGCGCGAGATCGTCGACCGCACCTTCGACGCCTTCGGCAAGGAAGGCGGCGGCGCGCTGGCCGCCTGGATGATCCTCTCGGGCAACCGCGACGCGCTCAATCCGATCCTCGAGGCGATCCACGCCCTCGTCCACCAACTGGGCGAGGGCCATGAGGACCGGCCGGTGCACGAGACCACGCTCTGGCTCGTCCTCGCCGCGGTCGGCGATTCGCTGCTCGGCGACGCCATGGCCGAAGCGCTGCGCCTTCCGCCCGGAAAGGCGCGCGAGATCGCCCGCAATCAGCTCGTCGCGGCGGTCGGGCTGGCGAAAGAGGCCCACACCGCCTAAGTCGCGCCGATGCATTTCCTCGACCAGGCCAAGATCTTCATCCGCTCCGGCGCCGGCGGCCCCGGCGCGGTGAGCTTCCGGCGCGAAAAATTCATCGAATATGGCGGCCCCGACGGCGGCAACGGCGGCAAGGGCGGCGACATCGTGTTCGAGGCGGTCGAGGGCCTGAACACCCTCATCGACTTTCGCTACACCCAGCATTTCCGGGCCGAGCGCGGCAAGGGCGGCGCCGGCCAGAACAAGACCGGGGCGGGCGGCGGCGACCTCGTCATCAAGGTCCCGGTCGGCACGCAGGTCCTCTCCGAGGACAAGGAGCACGTCCTCGCCGACTTCACCGAGCCCGGCCAGCGCGTCGTCTTCCTGAAGGGCGGCGACGGCGGCCGCGGCAATGCCAGCTATAAGACCTCCACCAACCGCGCGCCGCGCCAGCACGGCACCGGCTGGCCGAGCGAGGAGATGTGGGTGTGGCTGCGGCTGAAGCTGCTCGCCGACGTGGGCCTCCTCGGCCTCCCCAACGCCGGCAAGTCGACGCTGCTCAACGCGGTGACCAACGCCAACGCCAAGGTCGGCGCCTATCCGTTCACCACGCTCCACCCCAAGCTCGGCGTGGTGCGCCACCGCGAGCGGGAGTTCGTGATGGCCGACATACCGGGCCTGATCGAAGGCGCCGCGGAAGGCGCCGGCATCGGCGACCGCTTCCTCGGCCATATCGAGCGCACCAAGGTGCTGCTCCACCTGGTCGACGCCAATGTCGAGGACGTGGCCGAGGCCTATCGCACCGTCCGCCGCGAGATCGAGGCCTATGGCGCGGACCTTGCCGAGAAACCGGAAGTGCTCGCGCTCAACAAGGCCGACACGCTCGACGAGGAGCTGCTCGACGCGCTGTCCGACGAGCTCGAGGCGGAATCGGGCGTGCGTCCCTACCGCCTCTCCGGCGCCACCGGGGCCGGCAAGGAGGCGGTGCTCGACGCCCTCATCCGCTATCTCGACGAGGGAGCGCGGGAGGAGGAAGAGGCGGCGCCGGAGCGCGGGGACTGGTCGCCCCTGTGAAGCGCGCGGGCAAGATCCGCACCCTCGCCGTCACCGGCGGCACCGGCTTCGTCGGCAGCCATTTGCTGCGGCTCGCGCTCGCCGACGGATACGACGTGCGCGCCCTCACCCGCGGCTGGAAGCCGCCCGAGGACGAGATCGCCTGGGTCGACGGCGCGCTCGACCGCCCGGAGACCTTGGTCAAGCTCTGCACCGGCGCCGACGCGGTGATCCATGTCGCGGGAATGATCAACGGGAGCCGCGCCGCGTTCGAGGCGGTCAATGTCGGCGGCACCGCCAACATGATCGACGCCGCGCGCAAGGCCGGCGTGCGGCGCTTCATCCATGTCTCCTCGCTCGCCGCGCGCGAGCCCGGCCTTTCCGCCTACGGCTGGTCGAAGGCGAAGTCGGAGCGGCTCGTCGCCGCCTCCGGCCTCGACTGGACGATCGTTCGCCCCCCGGCCGTCTACGGCCCCGGCGACCGCGAGACGCTGGAACTGTTCAGGATGGCGCGGCGCGGGCTGGTGGCGCTGCCGCCGCGCGGCCATTTCTCGGTGATCCACGTCGAGGACCTGTGCCGCCTGATCCTCGCCTTGCTCGACGATCCGGAGACCTGGGCGGAAACCTTCGAGCCGGACGACGGCCGCGAGGGCGGCTGGGCCCACCGGGACTTCGCCCGCACCCTCGCCCGCGTCTGCGGGCGGCGCGCGGTGACGCTGTCGATGCCGCGCGCGGCGCTGCGGCTCGCCTCGGGCGTCGACCGGCTGGTTCGCCGCGGCCGCGCCAAGCTGACCGCCGACCGGGTCGGCTATTTCTGCCATCCCGATTGGGTGGTGACCGCCGACAGGCGCCCGCCGGCGCGGCTCTGGCAGCCGCGGGTGAAGACCGAGGCGGGCCTCGGCGACACCGCCCGCTGGTACCGGGAGCAGGGCTGGGTCCGATAGGCGCGCCAGCCGCCGCATCCATTCACCCTCCGTTGCTTTTCGTTCGGCTAAAAAAGGCGTAAAGCTCCCCGCATACGCGACAGCAGGATATCCCATGGCCAAGAATCTCATCCGCTCCCTCGGCCTCGTCGCTGCGGTGGCCGTCGTCCCGGCGGCGACCGCCGCCCTCGCCGCCGTCGACGTCAACACCTACAAGGAGCTCGACCAGTTCATGAGCGTGTTCGAGCGGGTCCGCTCCGAATATGTCGAGAAGGTCGACGACAAGACCCTGCTGCGCGGCGCCATCGACGGCATGCTCGCCAGCCTCGATCCCCATAGCTCCTATCTCGACGCCAATGGCTTCGAGGCGCTGATGACGACCACCGACGGCGAATATGGCGGGCTCGGCCTCAACGTCACGATGGAGGACGGCGCGGTGAAGATCATCGCGCCGATCGAGGATTCGCCCGGCGACAAGGCCGGCATCAAGGCCGGCGACTACATCACCCACCTCGACGGCAAGCTGATCTACGGCGGCACGCTCGACGAGGCGGTCGACCAGATGCGCGGCCCCCCGGGCACGCCGATCAAGCTGACCATCGTCCGGCCTGGCCGCGACAAGCCGTTCGACGTCACCATCAGCCGCGCCAAGATCGAGCTTCCCGCCGTGAAGTGGGAAGTGAAGGACAATGTCGGCATCATCAACGTCAACACCTTCAGCCGCACCACCACCGACGAGACGCTGGCGGCGATCAACTCGATCGAGAAGTCGCTCGGCCGCCCGCCGCTCGGCTACATCCTCGACCTGCGCTCCAACCCGGGCGGCCTGCTCGATCAGGCGGTGGGCCTGTCGGACGTGTTCCTCGAGCGCGGCGAGGTCGTGTCGCAGCGTGGCCGGCAGAAGAGCGACATCGAGCGTTACTACGCCAAGCCCGGCGACGCGGCGCGCGGCCTCCCGGTCGTGGTGCTGGTCGATTCGGGCAGCGCTTCGGCGGCCGAGATCGTCGCCGCGG
The DNA here is from genome assembly GCA_046289665.1 of Allosphingosinicella sp. Taxonomy (GTDB): domain Bacteria; phylum Pseudomonadota; class Alphaproteobacteria; order Sphingomonadales; family Sphingomonadaceae; genus Allosphingosinicella. The sequence goes on along the minus strand of JBKBVA010000011.1, from coordinate 13,542 downwards.
CGCTCCAGGAGCATCACCGCGCCATCGTCATGGGCGAGCGCAGCTTCGGCAAGGGCTCGGTCCAGACGCTGCTGCCGCTGAGCCAGGAGACGGCGCTGCGGCTCACCACGGCGCGCTACTACACGCCGTCGGGCCGCTCGGTGCAGGAAGGCGGGATCACGCCGGACATCGAGGTGCCGCAGCTTTCCGACCCCGATTACAAGACCCGCACCCGCGTGCGCGAATCGGACCTTCGCCGCCACCTGATCAACGAGATCACGGTCGACGAGGAAGTGATCCAGGAGGACGGCAAGGCCGATCCCCGCTTCAGCGCCACCGCGGAGGAGCTGAAGAAGAAGGGCATCGACGACTTCCAGCTCCACTACGCGCTGCAGGCGATCACCCGGCTCGGCCGCAACGCCGCCGCCGCGCAGGCGGCGCCGGCGCGCACCGGCACGCGCTGAGCCGGACGGGAGACGGGGGGCCGATGACGTCGCTTCAGAAGGCGAAGCTCCTCGCCCTGATCGTCCCGGGCGCGCTCCTCGCGGGGGCGTGGGGATCCGAGATATTCGGCGGCCTGTGGCCGTGCGAGATGTGCTGGTGGCAGCGTTACGCCCACCTCGCCGCCTTGCTGTTCGCGATCCTCGCCCTCGCGCTCGGCCGGCTGCCGGACCGGGGCCGCAGCTTCGTGTGGCTCGCCGCTCTGGCGATCCTCACCAGCGGCGGCATCGGCGCCTTCCACGCCGGGGTCGAGGCGGGCCTGTGGGAAGGCTTCACCCAGTGCACCGCCCAGAGCGGCGCCGCCACCGCCGAGGAAATGCTGAAGCAGATCATGGGCGCGCCGCTGGTCCGCTGCGACCAGGTGCAATGGTCGCTGCTCGGCATTTCGATGGCGGGATGGAACGCGATCATCTCGATTCTGTTCGGACTGGTGGTGCTATGGTTGAGCCTCCGACGCCCGAAGCCGCAGGCATGAGCGGCCCCTCCCCCTCCCCGGCCCCACGCTGGCGGCCGGGAGACGAGCGGCCGGATATCGCCTCCATGGTCCGCGTCGACCAGGCCGGCGAATATGGCGCGACCCGCATCTATGCCGGGCAGCTCGCCGTGCTCGGCAGCCGCCACCCGGCGTCGCGCGTCATCGCCCGGATGCAGTTGCAGGAGGAACGGCACCTGCGGACCTTCGACGAGATGATGATCGAGCGCGGCATCCGCCCCACTTTGCTCCAGCCCTTCTGGGACGTGGCCGGCTTCGCGCTCGGCGCGGCGACGGCGCTGATGGGTCCGAAGGCGGCGATGGCCTGCACCGCCGCGGTCGAGACCGAGATCGACCGCCATTACGAGGAGCAGCGCCGCGCGCTCGGCGAGAACGATCCCGACCTCTCCGCCACCATCGTCGATTTCCAGGCCGAGGAGCTCGAGCATCGCGAAACCGCGATCGCCGCGGGCGCCGAGGACACGTTCGGCTATCCCGTACTTTCCAGCCTGATCCGCGCCGGCTGCCGGCTCGCGATCGGGCTTTCCAAGAGGATCTGACCCGATGAAGGCCGCCCTGCTCACCCTCCCCGCCGCGCTGCTGCTCGCGGCCCCCGCTTTCGCCCAGGAGGCGCCGCTCGCCGCCCAGGGCGGGGAGCGGATCAACCAGCTCATCGTCTATGGCGAGGATCCCTGCCCGCCGAGCACCGAGGAGGAGATCACGGTGTGCGCCCGCAAGCCCGACAGCGAGCGCTACCGCATTCCCGAGGACCTGCGCGACGATCCCAACGACCCGCGCAACGACACCTGGTCCGAGCGCGCGACCGAGCTCCAATATGTCGGCCGCACCGGCATCGGCAGCTGCTCGCCCGTCGGCCCGGGCGGCGCCACCGGCTGCTTCAACGAGATCGTCCGCCAAGCCCGCGCCGAACGCGCCGCCAGCGATTCGGTGAACTGGAACCGGCTGATCGAGGAAGCGCGGCAGGAACGGCTCAGCCGGATCGACGCCGAGGCCGAAGCGATCGAGGCCGAGGAACAGGCGAACCGGCCCGACTGAGGCCCGCCGCGCCGCCCCGAGCGGAACCGGCAAGGCCGCTCGTCTCTTCTCCTTTCGGACACTGGTTTGAACGGAGGCCCCGATGAAGGCCCTTTATGCCGCAGGCGCCGCGGTGATCGCGGCCGCCGCTTTCGCACCTTTGGCGCTCCCCGCGCAGGAGATCGCCCTTCCCGCCCCGGCCGGAGCCGACGAGCGCATCGTGCGCGTCGTCGTCTACGGCAACGACCCCTGCCCCACCGCCGGGGCGGCGGAGGAGATCGTCGTCTGCGCCCGCCGGCCGGATTCGGAGCGCTACCGCGTGCCCGAGCCGCTGCGCGACGAGGCGACCGACGATCCGGAGAATGTCAGCTGGGCCGCACGGGCCGAGAGCCTCGAATATGTCGGCCGCACCGGGATCCAGAGCTGCTCGACCGTCGGCCCCGGCGGCTTCACCGGCTGCTGGGCCGAGATCATGCGCGCCGCTCGCGACGAACGCCGCGCCGCGCCCGGCAACGAGCCGGGGCGCTGACGCCCGGAACCGCCCGGAGCGACGCCGCGTTGCGGGTGAATGGCGAAAGGCGAAGGCTGTTTCTGGGCCGCAGGTGAGCGGGGACGCGCACGGCGCATTGAGGATTACGGCCTGATCGGCGACAGCGAGACGGCCGTACTCGTCAGTCGCACCGGCTCGATCGACTGGCTGTGCTGGCCGCGCTTCGATTCGGAAGCCTGCATGGCGGCCCTGCTCTGCGACGTCGGCAACGGTTACTGGAGGATCGCCCCCGCGGGCGCGGTGACGAAGACGCACCGGCGCTATCGCGGCGACACCTTGATCCTGGAGACGACGTTCGAGACGGAGACCGGCGCCGTCCGCCTCATCGACCTGATGCCGCTGCGCGGCGAGGCGTCGGACCTGGTGCGGATCGTCGAAGGCGTCGGCGGCCGCGTCGCGATGCGGTCGATGCTCGACCTGCGCTTCGAATACGGCCGGCTCCGCCCCCTCCTGCGCCGGGTGAGCGACCATGAGGTGGCCGCGCTGGCGGGGCCGCATGCGGTGGTCCTGCACGGCGGCGGGTCGATGAGAATCGAGGACAGCGCCGTCTGCTGCGACTTCGAGGTGGCGGAGGGCGAGCGCGCAAGCTTCGTCCTCACCTATTACCCCTCCCACCATGACGAGCCCAAGGCGGTCGACCCGGAGGAAGCGCTGCGGGCGACCGAGGACTATTGGTCCGAATGGGCCGCGAAATGCGACTATGAGGGGCCATACCGCGACATCGTCGTCCGCTCGCTGGTGACGCTCAAGGCGCTCACCTATCGCCCCACCGGCGGCATCGCGGCGGCCGCCACGACCTCGCTCCCGGAGACGCCGGGCGGGGAGCGCAACTGGGACTATCGCTATTGCTGGGTGCGCGACGCCGCGCTCGTCCTCCTCGCCCTCGTCCATGCCGGCTACAAGGAGGAAGGCGCGGCGTGGCGGGACTGGCTGCTGCGCGCGCTCGCCGGCGAACCCGGCGACATCCGCCCGCTCTACCGGATCGACGGCGACCGCGGCATCCGCGAATATGAGGCGGACTGGCTCTCCGGCTTCAATGGCGCGACGCCGGTGCGGATCGGCAATGCTGCCCACCTCCAGCTCCAGCTCGATCTGTTCGGCGAGGTGCTGGACGCCTTCCACCTCGCCCGCGAGCACGGCCTCGACCATGACCATGAGAGCCGCGAGCTGCAGCGCCGCCTGCTGCTCGCCCTCGAGGACAAATGGCGCGAGCCGGACGCCGGCTTCTGGGAAGTCCGCTCCGACCCGCAGCATTTCGTCCATTCCAAGGCGATGGCCTGGGCCGCCTTCGACCGCGGCGTGCGCAGCTTCGGCGAATGGGGCGGCGAGGACGGAGCGGTCGCGCGCTGGGCGAAGCTGCGCGACGAAGTGCGCGCCGAGGTGATGGAGAAAGGCTTCAGCAAGGAGAAGAACAGCTTCACCCGCGCCTACGGATCGGACGACCTCGACGCCAACACCCTGCTCCTGCCGCTGATGGGCTTCGTCCACCCCTGCGACCCGGAAGCGATCGGCACCGTCGCCGCGATCGAGCGTGAGCTGATGCGCGACGGCCTCGTCGACCGCTACGACCCCTCCGTGGCCGAAGACGGCCTCCCCGGCTGCGAAGGCGCCTTCCTCGCCTGCAGCTTCTGGCTCGCCGACAATTACCACCTGCAGGGCCGCACCGACGAGGCCCGCGCGCTGTTCGAGAAGCTGACCGGCCTCGCCAACGATCTCGGCCTCATGTCGGAGGAATATGATCCGAAGGAAAAGCGGATGCTCGGCAACTTCCCCCAGGCGCTGAGCCACGTCGCCCTCGTCAACTGCGCCTACAACCTCTCACGCGCAAAAGGCCCGGCCGAAGACCGCCTCAGCCTCCACGAGGATAAGGAGGAGGCGCCCTAGGCCGGACTATGCCGGTTCAGCTTGAGGCGTCACCCCGGACCTGATCCGGGGTCCACCTTCTTCAAGACCCTGCTCTCAAAGGGAAAGGTGGATGCCGGATCAAGTCCGGCATGACGAACTCGACGCATTCTCGTTCCCCGACGCCTTAACGCCGCATCCGGGCCGCGATCCAGCCGGCGAGGCCGGTGAGCACCGCCGCGCCCGCGCCGATGGCGATGGCGTTCCGGTGGCGGTTGAGGCCCATCTGCCAGCTCGTCTCGACCGCCCGGTCGTCGAAGCGGCCGTGGGCGCCGGGATCGCCCGGCACCGGTTCGAACAGATTGTCGCGGCGGCCGGGCTCGATCGGCTCGGGCGCCGCCTGCCCTTCGACGCCGGTGGCGGCGAGATATTCGTCGAGCAGAGGCGAGGCCAGCTCGTCGCCGAGGATCGCCTGCACGCTGGTATGGCCGACCCACACTTCCTTGCGCTTCTGGTAGGCGGCGAAGCGGATCGCCCGCGCCGCCACTTCCGGCTGGAAGATCTTGCCGACGGGCCGCGGCTTGTTGCGGATATGGGCGCGCGCCCAGTCGAATTGCGGCGTGTTGACGGCCGGGAGCTGGACCATCGTCACATGGACCTTGCTGCCGCGGTGGATGAGCTCCGGGCGGATCGAATCGAGGAAGCCCTGCACCGCATGCTTGGCCCCGCAATAGGCCGACTGGAGCGGGATGCCGCGATAAGCGAGCGCGGAGCCGACCAGCACGATGGTGCCCCGATCGCGCGGCACCATCCGCTTCAGCGCCGCGCGGGCGCCGTGGACCTGGCCCATATAGGTGACGTCGGTGACGCGGCGATATTCCTCGTCCGACATGTCGAGGAAGGTCGAGAAGATTCCGGCGAAGGCGTTGTTGATCCAGATGTCGATCGGCCCCAGTTCGCGCTCGATCCGCTCCGCCGCCGCCTCGACCGCGTCGCCGTCGGCGACGTCGACGCGGATGCCGAGCGCCCGCCCGCCGGCCGCCTCCACCTCGCGGCAGGTCGCATCCAGCCGTTTCTGGCCGCGCGCCAGCACCGCGACGTCTGCGCCTTTGGCGGCGAATTCCCGCACCGTCGCCCGGCCGATGCCGGCCGTGCCGCCGGTGACGACGACGATGTCACGCTTCTCGAGGTTCGCCATGTCCGTCGTTCGCCCGTCCTGCCTGAGTCCGGGAACGAACGAGGCCGCGCGCGCGCCGGTTCCGCCGGGCGGGCATCGAACCTTGCCGCCGCCGGAGTGTTGGAGGGGAAACGCTATCGGAGCGACACGCGATGTTCTTCTTCTTCTCCAACCGCATGGGCTGCGCGGGATCGCTGCTGCTCACGCTCGCCGGAACGCTGATCCTGCTGTGGCTGATGGGCTGGCTCTCGGTGTAGCCGCCGCCTTCAGATCTTCTCCGCGTAGAGGAGGCGGCCGGAGCCGAGGCGCGTCATCGCCTCGGCGTGGCTGATGCCGGGCAGCGCGAAGCAGCCCTCGGAGCGGCCGAGCTTGCCGTGCTGCGCGACGACGTTGGGCTCCGCATACCAGGCGGTGTGAATGACGATGGCGCGCGCCTCGGCATTGGAATTGGTCGGGTCGAGCCCGGTGAGGCGCATCGACCAGCCATATTTGCCGGTATAGGCGTCGCCGGTGAGATAGGCGCCTTCCGAGGTCGCTTCGGAGCCGACCGCGTTCGAGAAATATTCGAGCCAGCCGCTGTGCGCCGGATCGGAGCCGCGGCCGTGGGCGACGAGATGCTCGGTGACGAAGCCCGAGCGCAGGTCGACGATGTAGAAGCGCGGATTGCGCGAGGCGCGGCCGAAATCGGCGATGCCGATCACGTCGCGCTGCGGGATCAGCCGGCCCTTGGCCTCCAGCGCGGCGAGCGCGCGGGCCTTGAGGCGGGGATCGATATAGGGCTGGGGCGGCGCGACGCGGGCGAAGGCGCGGCCCGGCAGCGCGGCGGCGAGCCCGCTGGCGGCGGCGGCGGCGACGAAGCTTCTGCGCGTAAGGGTCAACTCATTCCTCCCGCTGTTTTTGTTACAGTTTCGACCTGCTCCCTCAACCGGAGCGGGAGCGGCCCGCCGCCGCCCGCCGCAAAACGGAATCGCTTCACCGCAATTCTGGTTTCGTTGGGTTAACAAAATCTCTCGCTGGAACCGGGTGGCGGGGGCGGGAGTCTTCGCTTCATGGACGGATTCGAACGCCTCGCCGTAAAGCCGGGTTTGCCCCCGATGGAGGCGAAGCTGGTCGATTCGCTGCCGCAAGGAGACGGGTGGCGCTACGAGCCCAAATGGGACGGCTTTCGCTGCCTCGTCTTTCGCGACGGGAGCGACGTCTATCTCCAGTCCAAGTCCGGCAAGCCGCTCGCCCGCTACTTCCCCGAAGTGGTCGAAAGCGTGTGCCGCTTCGAGGCCGACCGCTTCGTCGCGGACGGCGAGCTGGTGATCCCGGTGGACGGCGCCCTCTCCTTCGAGGCGCTGCAGCTCCGCCTCCATCCCGCGGAGAGCCGGGTGCGGCGTCTGGCGGCGGAGACGCCGGCCCGGCTGATGCTGTTCGATCTCCTCTTCCACAAGGAGACGAGCTATCTCGACGCGCCGCTCTCGCTGCGCCGGCAGGGGCTGGAGATGCTGGCGCTGGGCGACGCGGCGGAGGATGTCGACCTCTCCCCCTTCACCGAGGATCGTGCGGCGGCGCAGAACTGGCTCGACGCGGCGGGCGGGGCGCTCGACGGGGTGATCGCCAAGCGGGCCGACGGCGCCTACGAATCCGGCGAGCGGGCGATGCTCAAGATCAAGGCGCTGAGGAGCGCCGACTGCGTCGTCGGCGGCTTCCGCTACGGCGCGAAGGGCGGCGAGGTCGGCTCGCTGCTGCTCGGCCTCTACAATGACGAAGGCAAGCTCGACCATGTCGGCTTCACCTCGTCCATCCCCGCCGGAGACAAGGCGGCGCTGACGAAGCGGCTCGAGGCGCTGGTCGAGGCCCCCGGCTTCACCGGAAACGCGCCGGGCGGCCCGAGCCGCTGGGCGACGGAGCGCAGCGGCGACTGGCAGCCGCTCCGGCCGGAGCTCGTCGCCGAGGTGCGCTACGACCATGTCTCGGGCGGCCGCTTCCGCCACGGCACCAAGTTCCTGCGCTGGCGCCCCGACAAGGCGCCGGAGCAATGCACGATGGAGCAGCTCGCCCCGCCGGCGCCGCTCTCCTCGCTCGGGCTGGAGGCGGGGCGGTGACGACGCCGGAGCGCTACGTGGCCGGCGTCCGGCTCAGCAACCCCGACAAGGTGCTCTATCCGGAGCAGGGGATCACGAAGGGCGATCTCGCCGATTATTACGAGAAGGTGGCGGAGCGGATGCTGCCCCACGTCGCCTTCCGCCCGGTGACGATGGTGCGCTGCCCGACCGGGCGCGAGAAGAAATGCTTCTACCAGCGCCACGCCGGTTCGGGCGTGCCGGAGCAGCTCGGCGAGGTGACGGTGCCGGGCTTCGACGATCCCTACCTCTACATACGCGATCTGCCGGGCCTGATCGCGATGGTGCAGATGGGGGTTCTGGAGATTCACCCTTGGGGCGTGCGCATCGAAAGGCCCGACCGCGCCGACCGGGTGGTCTTCGATCTCGACCCCGGCGAGGGCACCGGCTTCGCCGAGGTGGTGCGCGCCGCGAAGGAAGTGCGCGCGCGGCTGACGGCTTTGGGGCTGGAGAGCTTCGTCAAGACCACCGGCGGCAAGGGCCTGCACGTGGTGGTGCCGGTGGAGCCGACGCAGGAATGGCCGGCGGTGAAGGGCTTCGCGAAGCGCGTCTCCGCCGAAATGGCGGCGGATTCGCCCGAACGCTATCTCACCAAGATATCGAAGGCGGAACGCGAGGGGCGGATCTTCATCGACTATCTGCGCAACGATCCGACCTCGACCGCCGTCGCGCCTTACTCCACCCGCTCGCGCGCCGGCGCGCCGGTGGCGATGCCGCTGCGGTGGGACCAGCTCACCGCCAGCCTCGATCCGTGCGACTATACGATCCGCACCGTTCCGGCGAAGATCGCGCGCCAGAAGGCCGATCCCTGGGCGGAGATGCTCGAGGTGACGCAACGCCTTCCCGCCTGACGCGGCTTGCGCCCGGGCCGCGCGGCCCTATCTCCAGCCGCAAAGGAGATCGAAGACATGGCGACTGAGCAGGCGACGCTGGCGGGCGGGTGTTTCTGGTGCACCGAGGCGGTGTTCAAAGACGTGATCGGCGTCTCGGAGGTCGAGAGCGGCTATATCGGCGGCCATGTCGACAACCCGACCTACAAGGCGGTGTGCGGCGGCGACACCGGCCATGCCGAGGCGATCCGCGTCACCTTCGATCCCGGGCGGATCGGTTATGGCGAGCTGCTCGACCTGTTCCTCGCCACCCACGATCCAACCCAGCTCAACCGTCAGGGCAACGACATCGGCACCCAATATCGCTCGGCCATCTTCCCCCATTCGCCGGAGCAGGAAGCGGAAGCGAAGGCCGCGATCGCACGCGCCGCGGCCGACTGGCCGGCGCCGATCGTCACCACCATCGAGCCCTTGACGCAATGGTGGCCGGCCGAGGACTATCACCAGGATTATTGGGAGGGCGAAGGCCAGCGCAATCCCTATTGCCTCTCCGTCATCCCTCCCAAGCTCCGGAAACTCCGCAAGAGCTTCGCCCACCGCGTGAAGGAGGGCGCGGGGGCCGCCTGAGGCCGTCAGGCGAGGATGAAGGTATCGCTGTAGGCGGCGACTTTTCGATCGCGCGTGATCAAGCGCAACGGCTCATGAAGCGCCTGCGCCACCAGCATCCGGTCGAACGGATCGGCGTGGATCGGGGGCAGAGCCTCGACTGCCACCGCATGGGCGGGCAGCAAGGGCAGAAAGATGTATCCCGCCGCAGCGAGCAGGGAAGCGATCTGTTCGGCCGGTATCGGTATCGAGGCCGGACTGCGGCGGCGCTTCAGCGCAATCTCCCAGATCGTCACGGCGCTGACGAAGCGGGTATTTGCAAGATCTGCGATGAGGTCGCGGGCAGGGCCCCGCAGCTTCGGATCACCGGTGATGGCCCACAGCGCGATGTGGGTATCGAGGAGGAGTTTCACTCCTCCGCATCCTCCTCTTCCCCGTAGAAGAGCTTTGCGATCTCCTCGTCGTCGGCATCGAAGTCGTCCGGCACCGTGAACAGGCCTTTGGCGATACCGATAGGCTGAGCAGGCGCGGCCACCGGCACCAGGCGCGCCGCGGGGCGGCCGTTGCGGGCGATCACGATCTCCGCCTCGGCGCCGCTCTCCACCGCCTCCACCAGGCGCGAGAGATTGGTCTTCGCATCGAGCATGTTCACCGTCGGCATCGCACAAGCTCCTTGGCTAAGCTTGGCTAATATACGGATGCAGCGTCCTATTCACAAGCGGCGCGGTGCCGCGGCGCGGCGGAGGCGGTCGTTGATGGCGTGGCCGGCGCCCGCGTCGGGAATCGGGGCGACGGCGATCCGCGGCTTGTCGGAGCGTTCGGCGCGATGGAGGGCGGCGAAGAGGCGGGCGGCCGCCTCGGACGCGTCTCCCGCCACGCTCAGCGTGTCGTCGCCGCGCACCTCTCCGAAGCCGATCAGCCATTCGTCGGGCTCCGCGGCGCGGGCGTCGAGGCGGAGGGGCTTGGACGGCGCATAATGGCTGGCGAGCTGGCCGGGCGCCTGGATGCCTGCGCGCGCGACCGCCTCCGGCAGCCCCGCGGCGGCGGCGATGTCGGCGAGGGCGACGGGTCCGGGGCGCAGCAAGGCGACGCCGCCGTCCGCGAAGCCGACGATGGTGGATTCGATGCCGAGCGCGGTGGCGCCGCCGTCGAGGATCAGCGGGATGCGGCCGCCCAGCGATTTCAGCACGTGATCGGCGGCGGTGGGGCTCATGCCGCCGCTGGCATTGGCGGACGGCGCGGCGAGCGGCCGGCCGGACGCCTCCAGCAGCGCCCGCATCGCCGGATGGGCGGGGCAGCGCAGCGCCACCGTCGGCAGGCCGGCCGTCACCGCCGGGGCGAGGCCGGAGCCGGGCCGCAGCGGCACCACCAGGGTGACCGCGCCGGGCCAGAAGGCTTCCGCCACGGCGCGCGCGGGGCCGGCGAGATCGGCGTAGAGCGCGGCCTGCTCGACATCCCGGACGTGGACGATCAGCGGATTGAAGCCGGGCCGGCCCTTGGCCTCGTAGATCCGCGCCACGGCGTCCGGGTCGGTCGCGTCGGCGGCGAGGCCATAGACGGTCTCGGTCGGCACCGCGACCGGCAGCCCGGCGCCGATCAGCCGCGCGGCCTCGGCGATGCCGGCGGCGTCGCTCGCGAGGATGCGGGTCTCGAAAGGCGGATTTTGCGCGGCCACGGCGCGGCGCTATAGCCCCTCTCGGCCCCACGCAACACAAGGCACGCCATGACCTATACGCCGCCCGTCGCCGAACAGCGCTTCGTCCTCCAGCATGTCGTCCGCCTCGCCGATTATGCGCCCGAAGCGGCCGAGATCGCCGATGCGGTGGTGGAAGGCGCCGGCGCCTTCGCCGCGGGCGAATTCGCGCCGCTCAACCCGCGCGGCGACGAAGTGGGCGCCAGATGGTCGCCCGAGGGCGTGACCATGCCCGAGGGCTTCCGCGAGGCCTACCAAGCCTATGTCGAGGGCGGCTGGGGCACGCTCGCCGGCCCCGCCGAGCATGGCGGCCAGGGCCTGCCGCTGGCGCTGGCGACGGTGGTGATGGAGGATCTCGGCGCCGCCAACATGGCCTTCTCGCTGATCATGATGCTGACCCCCGGCGCGGTCGAGGCGCTCAGGCACCATGGCTCCGAAGACTTGCAGCGCCAGTGGCTGCCCAGGCTCATCTCGGGCGAGTGGAGCGGCACGATGAACCTCACCGAGCCGCAGGCGGGCTCGGACGTCGGCGCGCTCAAGACCCGTGCCGAGCCGGTGGGCGACGGCAGCTGGCGGATCAGCGGCCAGAAGATCTTCATCACCTTCGGCGACCACGACCTCGCCGACAATATCGTCCACCTCGTCCTCGCCCGCACGCCCGACGCGCCGCCGGGGACGAAGGGCATCTCGCTCTTCCTGGTCCCGAAGTTCCGGCTGAACGCGGACGGGACGCCCGGCGCGCCGAACGACGTGCGCTGCGTCTCGATCGAGCACAAGATGGGCATCCACGCCTCGCCGACCTGCGTCATGTCCTACGGCGACGAGGGAGACTGCATCGGCTGGCTGATCGGCGAGGAGCAGGGCGGCATCCGCGCCATGTTCACGATGATGAACAATGCGCGCCTCAACGTCGGCCTGCAGGGCGTGTCGATCGGCGAGCGGGCGACGCAGGCGGCGGTCGCCTATGCGATGGAGCGCGTGCAGGGCGTGCGCGAGGGCAGAGCGGCGCGGATCGTCGAGCATCCCGACGTCCGCCGCATGCTGCTCCGGATGAAGGCGCTCACCCAGGCGGTGCGGGCGCTCGCTTACTACACCGCCGGCCAGACCGACCGCGCGACCCTCGGCGACGCCGACGCCCGCGCTCGCGCCGATCTCCTCACCCCGCTCGTCAAGGCCTACGGCACCGATGTGGGCGTCGAAGTGGCGAGCCTCGGCGTCCAGGTCCATGGCGGCATGGGCTACATAGAGGAGACCGGCGCCGCCCAGCATTATCGCGACATCCGCATCGCGCCGATCTACGAAGGCACCAACGGCATCCAGGCGGCCGACCTCGTCGGGCGCAAGCTGTCGATGGGCGGCGGCGCGGTGCTCTCCAGCCTGCTCGCCGAGATCCGCGCCGAGGCGAGCGGGGAGCCGCGGCTCGCGGCGCTGGCCGGCGATTGCGAGGAGGCGGCGCAATGGCTGCTCGCGGCGCCGCCCGAGGACCGCCTTGCCGCTTCCTATCCGTTCCTGACCATGGTCTCCGTGGCCGTCTGCGGCTGGCTGATGGCGACGCAGTTGCGGGCGCTGGACGGCCATGACGGCGATCCCGCCTTCGCCGAGATGAAGCGGGCCGCGGCGCGCTTCTATCTCGACCAGGTGGTGCCGGAAGCGCGCGGCCTGCTCGCCGCCGCCACGACCCCGGCCGAGGCGCTCTACGCGGCGTCCGAAGACGCGCTGACCGCCGCCTAGGTCGTGATCGATCCTATACTGATCCCTCACCGCTCATCCTGAGGAGCCGCTGAGCGAAGTCGAAGCGGCGTCTCGAAGGACGCACCGGGCCAGTCCTTCGAGACGGGCCTTCGCCAGGCTCAGTCCCTCCTCAGGATGAGCGGTTCAGGGCAGCATGATCAGGTCCTAGATGAAGAACTCCGCGGTGCCGGGCAGCGGCGCCGCCGGGTTCACCAGCTCGAGCACGTAATCCTGCCCGGCCGTATAGGCGCCGTCGCCATTGCCGTCGACGACCAGGAAGGCGCGGCCCGCATAATTGCCTGCGTTGGCGGTGAACAGCAGCGCGCCGTTGCCCTGCAGCGCGGCATCGGCCGCGGCGGCGAGATCGGCGTTGAAGCTGGCGGCGCTGAGCGTGCCGGAGGCGCTGCCGTTCCAGCCGGAGACGGCGCCCGGCAGGTCGATCCGGTCCTCGCGCCAGTCGAAGCCGACCAGCTGGTCGAAGCCGGTGCCGGTCGAATCCGCGGCCGAGGCGTAGGCGAAGGTGTCGGCGCCGCCATTGCCGCGCAGCTGGTCGCGGCCGAGCCCGCCCTGGATCCGGTCGTTCCCCGCCCCGCCGTGCAGATAGTCGTTGTTCGCGCCGCCGAGGAGGACGAAGCGCCCGTCGCTCTCGCCGCTGCCATAGACCATCATCGTCTCGCCGCGCAGCAAGCCGCTGCCGTCGACGGTGAGCGTCTGGCCCGCCGCCACATTGGCGTTGTGGAGAGTGAGGTTGTAGCTCGAATAGCCGGCCCCGCCCGCCGAGCCGAGCAGCACCCGTTCGACGCCGACCATCGTGTCCGCGGCGAAGGCGAAGGTCACCCCGCCGCTCAGCGCCAGCGTGTCGATGCCGGCGCCGCCGTCGATCCGGTCGCCGCTGAGCTCGGCCGCCCCCACCGCCTCAAAGCGGTCGTCGCCGCCATGGCCGTGGAGCGTGTCCCCGCGCAGGCCGCCGCGTATGATGTCGCCGCCCTGGCCGCCGAAGATATAGTCGGTGCTCGCC
>JBKBVA010000119.1:0-7577 GCA_046289665.1 Allosphingosinicella sp. | reverse complement strand
GTTCCAGCAGTTGGCCTGGCGCGAGGACGGCGTGCTCGGCGGGCCCGGCGTCGCGGACATGAAGGGCGGCATCGCGGTGATGCTCGCGGCGCTGAAGGCGGTGGAAGGCTCCGCCGCCGCCGCCAGGCTCGGCTACGAAGTGGTGATCAACTCGGACGAGGAGGTCGGCTCGCCGGGCTCGGCGCCGCTCATCGCCGACGCCGCGCGCGGCAAGGCCGCCGCGTTCACCTACGAACCCTCGGCGCTTCCCGACGGTACGCTGGCCGGCGACCGGCCGGGAAGCGGCAATTTCTCGCTCTTCGTGCGCGGCCGCAGCGCGCACGCGGGGCGCAATCCCGAGGACGGGCGCAACGCCGTCCTCGCCGCCGCCGACCTCGCCCTGCGCCTCGCCGCGGCGAGAGGCGCGGGCCTCAGCGTCAACCCGGCGCGGATCGACGGCGGCGGACCCAACAACGTCGTACCCGACCATGCCGTGCTGCGCGTCAACATGCGCCCGCGCACCGCCGCCGACCAGGACCGGGCGCAGGCCGCGCTCGACGAGACTGTGGCGGCGGTGTCCGGGGCGCACGAAGTCTCCATAGATGTCCACGGCGGCTTCGCCCGGCCGCCCCGTCCGCTCGACGAGAGAGGCGAGAAGCTGTTCCGCCTGGTCCAGGCTTGCGGCGCCGATCTCGGCCAGGAGATAGGCTGGCGCGCCACCGGCGGCGTGTGCGACGGCAACAACATCGCCGCCTGCGGCGTGCCGGTGGTCGACACGATGGGCGTGCGCGGCGGCGCGATCCATTCGCCGGACGAATATCTGATCGTCGAGAGCCTGAAGGAGCGGGCGCAGCTTTCCGCGCTCGCCATCCTCCGGCTCGTTGAACAGGAGGCCCTGTGAGCTTTCGCGTGCGTCCCGTCCGAAGCGGGGATTTCCAGGCCATCTACGAAATGGCCAAGCTGACCGGCGGCGGCTTCACCAACCTGCCGCCCGACAAGGGGGCGCTGGTCGACAAGCTCGTCCGCTCCGAGCACGGCTTCTCCCGCGAGGAGGACACGCCGGCCGACGACATGTTCATGATGGTGCTGGAGAATGTCGAGACCGGCCAGATCCGGGGCACCTGCCAGATCTTCGCCCAGGTCGGCACCGAATGGCCGTTCTACAGTTACCGGATCAGCACCCTCTCTCAGACCTCCAAGGCGCTCGGGCGCACCTTCCGCGCCGAGATGCTGACCCTCGTCACCGATTTCGACGGCTGCTCCGAGGTGGGTGGGCTGTTCCTCCACCCGGGCGAGCGGGCCGGCGGCCTGGGCATGCTGCTCGCGCGCAGCCGCTACCTGTTCATCAAGCTCCACCGCGCCCGCTTCGCCGCGAAGCTCATCGCCGAGCTGAGGGGCGTGATCGACGAGGCCGGCGCCTCCCCCTTCTGGGATGCGATTGCGGGGAAGTTTTTCGGGATGACGTTTCAGGAGGCCGATGAGTTCAACGCCGTGCACGGCACGCAGTTCATCGCCGATCTGATGCCCAAGACGCCGGTCTATACCGCCATGCTGCCGGAGAGCGCGCGGGCCGTGATGGGCGTCCCCCACCCCTCCGGACGGGCCGCGATGCGGATGCTGGAGAAGGAGGGCTTCGTCCACGATTGCTATGTCGACATCTTCGACGGCGGCCCGACGATGGTCGCCAACACCGACCAGATCCGCACCATCCGCGAATCGCGCGAGCACAAGATCGGCGCCGTGTCGAAGGCCGAAGACGGCCAGTCGATGATGCTGGCCCGCGGCCGCCTCAACGACTTCGCGGCCTGCTACGGCGAGGTCTGCAGCAACGAGGACGGCTCCATCACCATCGATCCCACGGCGGCGGAGATGCTCGGCGTCGGCGAGGGCGACACGGTTCTCGCCATGGGGCGCTGACGCAATGACGGCGCGCGAGATCAATTTCGACGGCATCATCGGGCCGAGCCACAATTATTCGGGCCTCAGCCACGGCAACATCGCCTCGGCGACCAACAAGGGGCTGGTGTCGCACCCGAAGGCGGCGGCGCTGCAGGGGCTGGACAAGATGCGGCACAACCTGTCGCTCGGCCTCGCCCAGGGCGTGCTCCTCCCCCACAAGAGGCCTGACACGGACTGGCTGGCCGAGCTCGGCACGACGATCGAGGAGGTGCCGCCATCGCTCCGCCCCGCCGCCTTCTCGGCCTCGGCGATGTGGGCCGCCAATGCCGCGACCGTCTCGCCGGCCGCCGACACCGCCGACGGCACGTGCCACCTCACCGCCGCGAACCTCAGGACCATGGCCCATCGCAGCCACGAATGGCCGCAGACGCTGCGCCAGCTTGAGATCGCCTTCGCCAACCGGGACCATTTCACCGTCCACGGCCCCGTCCCCGCCACCTTCGGCGACGAGGGCGCGGCCAACCACATGCGGCTGTGCGCATCGCACGCCGAGCCCGGCGTCGAGGTGTTCGTCTACGGCCAGCGCGGCGGCCTCTATCCGGTGCGCCAGCACGAGGAGGCGTGCCGGGCGATCGCCCGCTATCACCGGCTCGATCCTGAGCGCACCCTGTTCGTCTGCCAGTCCGAGGACGCGATCGCGGCGGGCGCGTTCCACAACGACGTGGTGGCGGTGGCGAACGAGAATGTGCTCTTCGCCCACGAACAGGCCTTTGCCGACCGCCCCTCCTTCTATGCCGAGCTGAAGCGGCTGGTGCCGGAGGTGGAGATCGTCGAGGTCCCCGCCGCCGCGGTGAGCCTCGAGGATGCGATCGCCAGCTATCTGTTCAACGCGCAGCTCGTCACCTTGCCCGGCGGCGGGATGGCGCTGATCCTCCCCGAGGAAGCGCGCGAGACGCCGACCGTCTGGGCGTGGCTGGAGGGGATGATCGCCGGCAACGGACCGATCCGGCAGCTTTGCGTGGTCGATGTTCGCCAGTCGATGGCCAATGGCGGCGGGCCGGCCTGCCTGCGCCTGCGGGTGGTGGCGGAGCCCGAAGCGGTGGACCCGCGCTTCCTGGTCGACGCGGCGAAGCTCGACCGCCTCTCCGCCGTGGTCGAGGCGCACTGGCCGGAGACGATCGCGCCCGACGATCTGCTGAAGCCCGAGCTGTGGGCGCAGATGGAGCGCGGCCGGCTCGCCCTGCTCGACGCGCTGGAACTGGGGGAGCTGGCCTGACCGTCATCCCGGCGAAGGCCGGGATCTCGGGCCAGGGCGCACCCCTCCCGTCATCCCGGCGAAGGCCGGGATCTCGGCTCGGGGCGCATCCCTCCCGTCATCCCGGCGAAGGCCGGGATCTCGGCTCGGAAAAGGCGCCGCGTTCTTCACCCCACGAGATCCCGGCTTTCGCCGGGATGACGGGGGCGCCCCTCCTCGTCACTTGCTCCAGAAGATGTCGATCGGGTTCTCGATCTCGGCGATGACGCGGCCGATCGGCAGCGGCGAGAGCGGGCCTTCCTTGATCGCCTGTTCGAGCACGCGGCGCTTTTCGGCGCCCGAGATCACCACCATCACCGCCCGCGCCGAGGACAGGGCAACGCCGGTCAGCGTCACCCGCGCGACCGGCGCATTGTCCGGCATCGGATCGGGGCGGACCCCGACGGCGCGGCGCTCGCGCGGGCCGGCGACGGCGCGCTCGAAGTCCGGGCCCGGGAAGATCGAGGCGGTGTGGCCGTCGGCGCCCATGCCGAGGCAGGCGAGATCGAGCGGCCAGCCGAACTGGGCGAGCTGCGCGTCGGCGCGGCGGCCGGCTTCGCGATAGTCGTCCAGCGAGTCGGGATCGACCAGCGAGACGATGTTCGCACCCTTCGCCCCGAGCCAGCCTTCGATCATCGCGGCGTTGCTCAGCGGATCGTCCTTCGCCACCAGCCGGTCGTCGGTGGGGATGATGGTGACCTTGCTCCAGTCGATCCCCTTCGATTTGGCGAGCTGCGCGTAGATCGGCTCCGGCGTCGCGCCGCCCGGCAGGGCGAGGCGCGCGCCGCCATGGGCCTCGATCGCACTCTCGATGACGAAGCCGATGTCGCCGGCGGCCTGCGCGGCCATTTCCTCGGCGGAGTCGAACTCCCACCATTCGATTTCGTCCATGATTCCTCCCTTGGATGCATCCGGGAACCGCCGCGCGCGCGCGCGGGTTCCTCGAGTCACGACAGCCGTTAGAGGAGATCGACCATGCCTGCCAAATCCAAAGCGCAGCAAAAGGCCGCCGGCGCCGCCCTCTCCGCCAAGCGCGGCGACACCAAGAAGAGCGACCTCGGCGGCGCCGCCAAGTCGATGGCGGACTCGATGAGCAAGAAGGAACTGGAGAAAATGGCCTCCACCAAGCGCAAGGGGAAGCCGGAGCATGTGGGGGATTAGGGGGTAGTCGGGCGTTCCGTTCCCGCACCGTCATCCCGGCGAAGGCCGGGATCTCGTCGGGTGAAGGGCGCCGCGCCTTTCCGGCCTGAGATCCCGGCTTTCGCCGGGATGACGGTCTTGCTCACCGCGCCTTTTCCGGCCTGAGATCCCGGCTTTCGCCGGGATGACGTTTGGGGCGGCTATGCTCAATCCGGCGGCGGGACCGTCCCCGGCGGGCCGACCTTCGACTGCCCCGAATCGCCGGCGGCCATCGTCTCGTCCCGATCCTCGCTGGCGGGCAGGCTGTGGCCGCTTGTCTCGGGTTTGGGGGCCTCGCCTTCCTCGCCGCGCCAGTCCTTGCGCGCCTTCGCTTCGTCCCTGAGCCAGGGCTGCTCGCCTGTGTCGCCGGCCATGTCGTCGCTCCTTTCGGGTGTCGGACGGGAAACCGGCGCCTCCCCCCTCCTGTTCCCGTGCAAACGCCTTGTCGGCGCACCCTTTTTGCGGCCAAGGAAGGGCATGGCCGTCAGAATCGATATGGGCATTGGTGCCGGCGGCGCCGCGGTGGAGATCGACCTCGAGGAGCTGCTGGCGACCCGGCTGCTCGTCCAGGGGAACAGCGGATCGGGCAAGTCGCATCTGCTGCGCCGGCTGCTCGAGGGGAGCGCCGGGCTCGTCCAGCAGATCGTCATCGATCCGGAAGGCGACTTCACCTCGCTGGGCGACGCCTTCGGCCATGCGGCGATCGAGGCGAGCGACTATTCGACCGACGAGATCGAGCATATGGCCGCCCGGGTGCGCGAGCATCGCGCCTCCGTCGTGCTCAGCCTCGAAGGGCTGGAGATCGAGGCGCAGATGCGCTGCGCCGCCGCCTTCCTCTCGGCCCTGTTCGACGCGCCGCGCGACCATTGGTACCCCGCTTTGGTGGTGGTCGACGAAGCCCAGCTGTTCGCGCCCGCGGCGGCCGGCGAGGTCAGCGACGAGGCGCGGCGCACGTCCCTGGGCGCGATGACCAATCTGATGTGCCGGGGGAGGAAGCGCGGCCTCGCCGGGGTCATCGCCACCCAGCGGCTCGCCAAGCTCGCCAAGAACGTCGCGGCGGAAGCCTCGAACTTCCTGATGGGCCGCACCTTCCTCGACATCGACATGCAGCGCGCCGCCGACCTGCTCGGCATGGAGCGGCGCCAGGCCGAGGCGATCCGCGACCTCGAGCGCGGCCAGTTCCTCGCGCTCGGCCCGGCTCTGTCGCGCCGGCCAATCAACGTGAAGATCGGCGACGTGAAGACGCAGGCGCGCAGCGCCAGCCCCAAGCTCATCCCGCTCCCCGACCAGGACCAGGATTTCGAGGCTTTGCTCGCCGCGCCGATGCCGGAAGCGCGGCCGGTGCCTCCGCCCCCGCCCGCGCCCGTCCCCGCGTCCGAATTGCTGAAGGCGATCGAGACCCCGGCCCCGCCGCAGCAGCGCGCGGTGCCGGAGATCGAGGTGGACGAGGCGACCCGCACCCGGGTGATCGAGGCGGCGCTCCACGGCGTCGCCGAGGAGCCGGGCAGCGCCGGCCAGCCGGTCGCCCTTCTCTACCAGGATTTCCAGCTGCGCTGCCGGATGCTGGGGCTGCCGGGCGGCGCGCTCGACCTCGACGCCTTCCGCCGCCGCCTCGCCATGGCGCGGGCCGGGATCGGCGCGGAGGAGGAAGGCTGGGACGAGGCGCTGGCGCTCGCGCAATCGGTGCCGGACGACATGCTGCCCGTCTTCCTGACCATCGCCAGGGCGGCCCGGGAGGGCGCGGAATGCCCGCCCGATTCGGCGCTGGCCGAGGCGTACGGGACGAGCTCGCTGGGCCGGCTGCGGCGGCTGGTCGGCTGGATGGAGGAGCAGGGCCTGCTCGTCTCGCGCACCGACCTTTCCGGCCGCCGCTCCATGTCCCTCCCCCATCTCGGCTGGACCACCGCCGCCGCCTTTGCGGGGCCAGAGGAGACGCCGGCGAAGCTGCGCTCGGCGCGGCGGCGCTAGGGGCGCATGAGCCCCGCTCAGAAGCTGTAGACGAGGGTCACCCGGCTCTGGGTGTCGAGCGAGTCGGCCGCACCGCCCTCGCCGCTTTCGTAGCGCACGTCGTAGGAGAAGCGCGCCTTCAGCGGGCCGAACAGGCGCGCGTCGAGCGTGGTGAGGGCGCTGGCATTGCTGTCGCCGCGCTCCAGATAGAGGGCGCTGGTCTGCTTCAGCTCGAGTTCCGGCGCGATGGTCCAGCGGAAGTTGACCGAGGCGCGGGTGGCGAGGTTCGAATGGCCGTCCAGGCCGACGCGGTCGGTATGGCGGAAGGCCGGGCCGCCTTCGACCTCGAGCCGGGTCGGGCCGGCGTCGACGAGCTGGTAGCCGAGGCCTCCGCCCGCCGTGTAGCGGCCGTCGAAGCCCTGGATCGGATCATATTCGTACTGGCCCAGGCCATAGCCGTAGAGGCGCCGGCCGATCTTGTAGTTGGGCTGCCAGGAAGCGAAGACGCGTTCGGTGGTGCTGACGCCGCGGCTGCGCTGCAGCTCGGCGCGGGCGGCGACGTTGTGGCGCCAGTCTATGCCTTCGCGCTGGAAGCCCAATGCCGTGTAGACGCCCAGATTGTCGCTGCGCCCGGTCGAGCGGGAGGCGCCGAGCTCGACCTGGCCCTTCCACTGTTCGAACAGGCCGGCGCTTTCGATCTCCTCGCGCTTTTCCGCCGTCTTCACCGCCTCGGCCTCGGCGAGGCGGGCGCGCCAGGCGGTCTCGATCGCGTCGATCTCCGCCTTCGCCCCGCCATGGGTCTGCCGGGCGAAGCGCAGCATCGTCTCGGCCGCCTTCGCGTCGCCCGAGGCGATCGCCGCCTCGATCATCGCGCGCACGCCTTCGCCGAGCGCCGCCTCGTCCTGCGCGGCGGGCGCTTCGGCCGCGGGCGTCATCGCCGCGGCGAGGAGCAGGACGGGATCCATTCGCACGCCCTTAACCGCACGGCCCCCGCGGCCGCAACCGTGCAGACACCGGTGGCAGCGCGGCCGGCGGGACGCGGCTAGTCGTGCCCAGGAAGGCTGCGCCGCGCGAGGACCATCGCGCCGACCAGGCAGGCGCCGAACAGCAGCCCCTCGACGCCGGCGGTGACGGCGTGGCTGATCGGGCCGAAACCGCTTTCGCCGAGCAGCGCGCCGATCGGATCGAGGCTGAGCCGCGATTCGGGGAAGCGGCGGGCGAGCAGCTCCAGGCTGCCGCCGAGCAGGCGCCCGCCGAGAAGGGCGATGAGGATGCCGGC
>JBKBVA010000118.1:0-7658 GCA_046289665.1 Allosphingosinicella sp. | reverse complement strand
TGGCCCACTCTGGGTGCCGTACGCAGCCCACGAGGCCGTGCTGGATGCCGTCAAGGCGCTCACCCGCGAGCCTGATGAGCTGAATGAGCTCGTGGCTTCCACAGCCCCGGCCGAGGAAGAGGAGTTCCTCCGCGAGATCGGCTATCTCGTCGATCCGCCCGCGCCGTTCGCGATCGGCACCGAGGCGGTGGATCCGGAGATCGGCGTCATTGCCGGGCCGCAGCTCGTCGTGCCGGTCAACAATGCCCGCTACGCGCTCAACGCCGCCAATGCCCGCTGGGGGAGCCTCTACGACGCCCTCTACGGCACCGACGCGCTCGGCGACCGCCCGCAGGGCGGCGGCTACGATGCGGAGCGCGGGGCGCGGGTGATCGCCTGGGGCCGGCGCTTCCTCGACGAGATCGCGCCGCTCGCCGGCGGCAGCCACGCCGACGTGGGCGAATACCGGATCGGGGACGGGGCGCTGGTCACCGATCGCGGCGCGCTGCTCGACCCCGCGCGCCTCGCCGGCTGGCGCGACGGCGCCATCCTGCTCCGCCACAACAATCTCCACGCCGAGATCCTGCTCGATCCGGACCACCCGATCGGGCGTCAGGACAAAGCCGGCGTCGCCGACATCGTCCTCGAAAGCGCCGTCACCGCGATCATGGATTGCGAGGATTCGGTCGCCGCCGTCGACGCCGCGGAGAAGGTCCAGGTCTATCGCAACTGGCTCGGCCTGATGAAGGGCGATCTCTCCGCCCGCTTCCCGAAGGGCGGCCGCGAGGTGGAGCGGCGGCTGGAGCCGGACCGGCGCTACGAGGCGCCCGGCGGCGGCACGCTCACCCTGAAGGGCCGCGCCCTGCTGTTCGTGCGCAATGTCGGGCACCTGATGACCAACCCGATGATGCGGATCGACGGGGAGTGGGTGCAGGAAGGCCTGGCCGACGCCGTCATCACCTCGCTGATCGCGCTCCACGACGTGAACGGCCCCCGCGCCAACAGCCCCGCCGGATCGGTCTACATCGTCAAGCCGAAGATGCACGGCCCCGAGGAAGCGGCCTTCGCGAACCGCCTGTTCGACCGCACCGAGGACCTGCTCGGCCTCGCGCGCCACACGATCAAGATCGGCGTGATGGACGAGGAAAGGCGCACCAGCGTCAATCTCGCCGCCGTCATCCACGCGGTGAAGGACCGGATCGCCTTCATCAACACCGGCTTCCTCGACCGCACCGGCGACGAGATTCACACCGCGATGCGGCTCGGCCCCGTCATCCGCAAGAGCGAGATGAAGGGCGCCGCCTGGCTCGGCGCCTATGAGGACAACAATGTCGACGTCGGCCTCGCCTGCGGCTTCCAGGGCCGGGCGCAGATCGGCAAGGGCATGTGGGCGATGCCGGACCTGATGGCCGCCATGCTCGAGCAGAAGATCGCCCATCCCGAGGCCGGGGCGAACACCGCCTGGGTCCCCTCCCCCACCGCCGCGACGCTCCACGCGGTCCATTATCACCGGGTCGACGTGGCGGCGCGCCAGCGCGCGCTCGCCGGGCGGCCGCCGGCGCGGCTGCACGACATCCTCGCCATCCCCGTCGCCGCGCGGCCGGACTGGAGCGAGGAGGCCGTGCGCGAGGAGCTCGACAACAATGTCCAGGGCATTCTCGGCTATGTCGTGCGCTGGATCGACCAGGGCGTCGGCTGCTCGAAGGTGCCGGACATACACGATGTCGGGCTGATGGAAGACCGCGCCACCTGCCGCATCTCCAGCCAGCACGTCGCCAACTGGCTGCTCCACGGGGTGGTCAGCCGCGAGGAGGTGGAGGCGGCGCTGGAGCGGATGGCGGTCGTCGTCGACCGCCAGAATGCGGGCGATCCGCACTACCGCCCGATGGCCGCCGACCCGGAGGCGAGCACCGCCTTCCAGGCCGCGCGGGCGCTGGTGCTCGAAGGCGCGGCGCAGCCCTCGGGCTATACCGAGCCCCTGCTCCACGCCCACCGGCTGCGGCTGAAGGCGGGCGCGGCCTAGGCGGCCGAGCGCTCCAGCTGGCCGCGGCTTTCCGCGAGGCGCCGCGCTTCGCGCTCGGCCATCGCCCGCACGAACCCGCCCGTATCCGCCGCGGCGCGGCCATAGGCGGCGATGCGGGCGTCGACGTCCGGCTCCAGCGCGGCCTGCGCTTTCAGCGCCGCGAAGCGTATCCGTTCGCTGGGGTGGCGCTTCGCGAAGGACTGGATCAGGTCCAGCCCCTCCTCCCCGCCGTAGCGCGCGGCGAGGGCGACCAGGTTTTCGAGCGCCGACTGGTTGATGATGCCGCTCACCTCCGAGCGCTCGATGTCGAAGCGATATTGGTCGAAATGGTCGTTCACCCCCGAAATGGCCAAAATATTCAAAGAAACCGAAAGCGAATCCGGCGGCAGCTGGCGGTGGATGTCGCGCAGCTTGCGGTAGAGCATCACCTTGCCCGGGGAGAGGCGGGACCGCTCGACGAAGCGCAGGTCGACCTTCTCGCCGGTGTAGCCGAGCACGTCCTCATATTCATATTCGTAATAGTCGCTCCAATAGCCGGGGCCGAGATAGCCGACGGTGAGGAAGCTGAAATTGTGGTCGTGCGGCAGGCCGTAGAAGAACGGGTCGGTGCCGCTGTTCACCACCACGCTGTCCGCCTCGGCGGGCCAGAAATTGGCGCGCAGGGCGAACTTCTTCGGCGAGGTGTGGAGAAGGATGACCTGGGCGCTGTAATGGTTGCGCTCGATCTGCCCCCGGCACTGCTGCTTCAGCTCCTCGAGCGCCACATCGCCGAGGAAGCGAGGGTTGTTGGCCAGCCGTCTCAGCTCCGGCGCGAAGGACGCGATCGAATCCTCGTCCTCCGGATCGAATGCGCCGGTCTCGAGCGCCTCGATCAGATTGCCGAGTTCGCACGCTTCGGCGGTGTCGGCCTCGATCACGCGGGGCATGGTTCGTCCTCCTCGATCTCGTCCGGGAAGAAGGCTTCCAGCGTCTGGGCGGCGGCGGCGCGCACCTCCGGATGGGGATCGGCGGCCGCCATCGCCTTGAGGTGCGGCAGCGCGAGTTCGGCGTTCAGGGCGAGAAACTCGCGCATCGCCTGCCAGCGGCCGTAAAAATGATCTGCGCCCACCACCTCGGCGAAGACGGGGGCCGCATCCTGCCGGTCCATAATCCTTAGCAGCGACAGCATCATCTGGGTGCGCGAGCTCGCATCGTCGGTGCTGCCGCTGGCGACCAGCTCGAGCGTCTCGGAATCATATTCGGCGGCCACCGGCGCGGCACCGAGCGGGGTCAGCGCCTGCAGATAGACGATGTCCGCCGGGGCGTGATCGACGATGAAGCTGTGGCGGCGCCCGTCCACCTCCAGCGTCTCCCCGTCCACGATCGCCCTGCGCTCGACCAGGCGGCAACGGCCGCTCGACGCGGCGCTGAACCCGGCGCGGATTTCCGGTGCCTCCCAGATCGACAGGGTGGCGCCCCCGCCCTGCAGGAAGCGGAAGATCTTGCGCTGGCCGGTGAACACGATCGACGACCGGCCGATGCGGTAATGGCGCTTCGCGGCGAGCGCATCGGCGCCCATCACGGCAAGCTGGATGGTCAGCGCCCGCCGCTTGAAGAGCATAAGCCCGGAATGGACCTCGCTGGTCGAGGCGCCGACCGGGGGGCGGAAGAACGGGTCCGCCGCCGCTGCCCGCACCAGCGCAGAGACGGCCGCCCTGGCCGCCGTCTCGTCCGCCATGAACGCCGCCGCGAGCGCGATCACCGCATCGGCCCCGGCCGCTTCGGCCTCCGGCAGCGCCGCTTCGACCGCCGCGATCTGCGGCAGCGCGCGCAGCGCCCGCGCGCTATCCTCCACCGCGCCGGCCGTGGCCGCGCGGGCGTCCCTGTCGGCCAGCCACGCGCTGAGCCGCTCGCTTACGATCATCCGCCCCTCCCTGTTCAGGCGTTGCGGGAGGAGAGGCGCAAGAGGCCTCTCCTCCCCATCCCCCGGCGTCCGGCGGATCAGCCGGTGACGAGCGCGACGAGCATGCTGCCGCAATAGGCGCCGCCGACCTCCTGCTGCTTGGAAGAGCCGTGGATCCCGACGGGGGTCTTCAGCTCGGGCAGTTTGGCAATATCGATCTTCTTCATCGGTGCTTTCCTCCAGTGCACTGCGCGTCGCACGGAGCGGGGGCACCCTATTGCGTCACCCCATCGCAATGCCGCCCGCTCCGTCCGCGCAGACGGATCAGTCGGAGGAGATCGCGGATTCTTTCGCTGCTCTTTAAATTAAGATGTGGATATATCGGGGAAATTTCCGGGATAACTCTAGCGGCCGGCATCTTCTTCGTTGCGGATCGCCTCCTCCGCATAATCGTCGCGAAGCGCTTTCAGCCGGCGCAGCTCCGCCTTGATCCGGCGCCGCGAGCGGAGGAGGAACGCCACGATCACGGCCATGATCGCCATCGTCACGAGGCCGCGCGTCGATACCGCCCATTGCGCCAGCGCGCCCAGGGGGTCCTCGATGCGGCCCTGGTTGCGCATGGCGATCTTGAACAGGATGGCGAGGATGATGCCCACGGGCATGAAGGTGAGGCTGAGCGTCGCCCGCCGCAGATTGCCCGTTGCGATCCGGACGCTGCTGTCGAGAAACGCCTTCCGGTCCGCCGTCTCCAGCGTCTTGCTCATCTGCCGGATCGTCCGCCGCTTCCAGGTGACCACCATGGTGGCAAGGAGCATCGGAATGGCGATGGCGAGCATGGCCGGGCTCGGCCGGGCCGCCACCGCGAGCACCAGCCCGATCGCCAGCAAGATGAAGAACGCGGCATCGACGTAGCCGAGCAATTTGCCTTTGCGCTTTACCTTCTGGGCGAGCGCCTGAAGCGCCTCCTGCTCGGCCGCGTCGGGCTCCTGCCAGAGGGCCGCGAGCTCCTGGAGATCGCGATCGTTCATACCCGGCGCTCCATCATCGCCTTCAGCGAATCCTTGGCACGCTGGCAGCGCAGCGTCGCCGCGTTCGTCGAAATCCCGAGCACCTGGCCGACCTCGCTGTAGCTGAATCCCTCGAGGCACAGCACGATGGCTTCGCGCTGCGGGATCGGCAGCAGCTGGATCGACTCGATCACCCGCTGCTTCAGGTCGTTCCGCATCGCAACCTCGTCCGGAGAGAGCGCGCCCGAGGGGAGGTCCACCGGTATCTCCACCTGCTTGGGCTCGCGCGCGCGCTTGGTGACGTGCGAGATGCACCTTTTCTGAGCGATCGACGCGGCGAAGGTCTTGATCGCGGCATCGCCGCGCCAGGACGGCAGCGCCACCCAGATCGCCAACATGATGTCCTGGACGAGTTCCCGGCGCAGCGCCGGGTCGTTCTCATATGACAGGGCG
This sequence comes from Allosphingosinicella sp., assembly GCA_046289665.1. Taxonomy (GTDB): domain Bacteria; phylum Pseudomonadota; class Alphaproteobacteria; order Sphingomonadales; family Sphingomonadaceae; genus Allosphingosinicella. The sequence continues at coordinate 2,314 of JBKBVA010000118.1, read as the reverse complement.
ATGCGGGAGATGAGCCCGGTGCAGTTCGCCGTCACTTCGGCAAACAGTTGCTCGGTGGTGCCTTTCCCGGCCATGGGCGTGTTCGCGTCGACGGTGCCGGCCGGCCCGTTTACGCTTGCCTCTGAGGTAGTGGAGCGGTTCACTTAGAGCGCCGGGAGATTTGCGAAACCATGGACAGAAGCGCGGAGAATAGCGGAACCAGCGGAGTCCGCAAAGGACATCGCTTCGACGTTGCCGGCCTGGAGCGCTGGATGCAGGCGCGGGTCGACGGTTTCGAGGGGCCGCTGACGGTCGAACAGTTCCGCGGCGGACAGTCGAACCCGACGTACAAGCTGATCACGCCGGCACGCGCCTACGTGTTGCGCCGCAAGCCGCCGGGCAAGCTGCTCCCCGGCGCCCACGCGGTGGAGCGGGAGTTTCATGCGATCAGCGCCCTTGAAAAGCAGGGCTTTCCGGTCGCCCATCCCTACGGCCTCTGCGAGGATGAGAGCGTCATCGGCACGTCCTTCTACGTGATGGATATGGTGGAAGGCCGAATTTTCTGGGAGGCCGACTTCCCGCAAGTGCCGCTCGACCAACGCGCCGCTTATTTCGACGCGATGAACGAAACGATCGCGCGGCTTCACATGATCGATCCGCAAGCCGCGGGACTCGGCGACTATGGCAAGCCGGGCAATTACTTCGAGCGCCAGATCGGCCGCTGGTCGAAGCAATATCTCGGCGACGTCGAGGCGGGGCGGGTGCCGGCGATGGACCGGCTGGTCGAATGGCTCCCCGCCAACATCCCGGCGGGCGAGGAGGAGGCCCGGATCATCCACGGCGACTTTCGCTGCGACAACATGATCTTCCACCCGACCGAGCCCAGGGTGCTGGCGGTGCTCGACTGGGAGCTCTCGACCCTCGGTCATCCGCTCGCCGATTTCGCCTATCATCTGATGATGTACCGGATGCCGGCGGGGATCACGACCGGGCTCGCCGGGCTCGACCTCGCCGCGCGCAACATCCCGTCCGAGGCGGACTATGTCGCCGCTTATTGCCGCCGCACCGGCCGCGACTTCATTCCCCACCTCGATTTCTACATCGCCTTCAACCTGTTCCGGCTCGCCGCCATCGTCCACGGCATCAAGGGCCGCATCGCCCGCGGCACCGCCGCCTCCGCCCATGCCGACCGCATGGCGGCGGGGCTCGAGGGGCTGGCCGAGCTCGCCTGGGCGCAGGCCGAGCGGGCCGGCGCCCGCTAGGTTGCGCAGCCCGCCTCCGCCGATCTATCCTCGCGGCGGGGGATCGCGATGGCGCAGGCGGCGGAGGAACGGCGGGAGGGGCTGAGGCGGGCGCTTCGCCAGATCGGCCCGGCGCGCCTCATCGCCACCGCCGCCTTCCTGATCCTCGCCCTCGCCTTCGCCCGCTTCTCCTGGCAGCTGCCGCTCGCGAGCGACGCCGAGCGCGCGCTCTACGACATACGCTTCCTCGCCGCCGCCGAGCGGGTCGGGCAGGACGAGCGCATCGTCCTCGTCACCTACAATGACGAAACGCTGGAGATGCTCGGCAAGCGCTCGCCGCTCGACCGGGCGATGCTCGCCGAGGCGCTCGGCGCGATCGACGCGATGGGAGCGAGAGCGATCGGCATCGACATCCTGTTCGATCAGCCCCAGGCCGAGGATCCGCTCCTGCTGGAGCGGCTGCGCGGCATGAAGACGCCGACCTGGCTCGCTTTCGCCTCCAGCGCCGGCGCCCACAATGCGCAGCAGATGCACTACCGGCAGGAGCAGTTCCTGCGCGGCTTCATCGCCGCGGCCGCGGTCGGCCCGGTGCGGCCGGCGAGCATCAAGCTGGAGACCGACTGGGAGGACGGCGTCATCCGCCGCTGGGCGCGCCCCGATCCGACGCTGCCGCTATTGCTCGCCAACGCCATGGCCGACGCGAACCCGGCCTTTCGCCGCTATGACGGCCGGATCGACTTCCGCCTGCCGGAAAATCCGGACGTGCCGGTCTTCACCAACCTGCCGATCGAGGTCGTCGCGGCGAGCGGCGACGCGCTCGCCGACATCTTCCGGGGCCGCTACGTGCTGATCGGCGGCGACATCAACGATCTCGACAATTTCGAGACGCCGATGAGCCGGGAGACCGGCGGCTGGATGAAGGGCCTCGAGGTCCACGCCCAGATGCTCGCCCAGAAGCTCGACGGGCGGATGCCGGCGCCGGTCCCCGGCTGGGCGCTCTGGACGATCGCCCTGGCGGTGGTGATCGCCGGCGGCCTTTCGAGCCTGCTCTAGATGCGCAGCGGCAAGCTCGCCGTGGCGCTCGCCGGCCAGCT
>JBKBVA010000117.1:0-7777 GCA_046289665.1 Allosphingosinicella sp. | reverse complement strand
GGTCGCGGCCGGGCTCGTCGCGCGCAAGGCGCGGGAGAAGGGGCTGGAGCGCAAGCCCTGGGTGAAGTCCTCGCTCGCGCCGGGGAGCCAGGTGGTGACCGACTATCTGATCGCCGCCGGCCTGCAGGACGATCTCGACGCGCTCGGCTTCAATCTCGCCGGCTACGGCTGCACGACCTGCATCGGCAATTCGGGGCCGCTGCCCGAGCCGGTGTCGCGGGCTATCCACGACAACGACCTCGTCGCCGCCTCCGTCCTCTCCGGAAACCGCAATTTCGAAGGACGCGTGTCGCCGGACGTGCGGGCCAATTATCTCGCCTCGCCGCCGCTCGTCGTCGCCTATGCGCTGAAGGGCACCGTCGCGGGCGACATGGTCGCCGAGCCGATCGGCACGGGCAAGGACGGCGCGGACGTGTACCTCAAGGACATCTGGCCGACCAACGAGGAGGTGCGCCGGCTGATCGACGCGCACGTCACCGGCGAGATGTTCCGCACCCGCTATGCCGACGTCTACAAGGGCGACGAACGCTGGCGCGAGATCCCGGTGTCGGGCGGGGCGACCTATGCCTGGCCTTCCGGCTCCACCTACATCGCCAACCCGCCTTATTTCGACGGCATGTCGATGACGCCGACGCCGCCGTCCGACATCGTTTCGGCGCACGCTCTGGCCGTGTTCGGCGATTCGATCACCACCGACCACATCTCCCCCGCCGGCGCGATCAAGCTCGACAGCCCGGCCGGCGCCTACCTCACCGGGCACAAGGTCGACCGCCGCGACTTCAACTCCTACGGCGCGCGGCGCGGCAACCATGAAGTGATGATGCGCGGCACCTTCGCCAACATCCGCATCCGCAACAAGATGACCCCCGGCATCGAGGGCGGGGTGACGAAGCACATCCCGAGCGGAGAGACGCTGCCCATCTACGACGCGGCGATGCGCTACAAGGAAGAGGGCACGCCGCTCGTCGTCATCGCCGGCAAGGAATATGGCACCGGCTCGTCGCGCGACTGGGCGGCGAAGGGCACCAACCTGCTGGGCGTGCGGGCGGTGATCGCCGAGACGTACGAGCGCATCCACCGCTCCAACCTGGTCGGCATGGGCGTGCTGCCGCTGCAGTTCGTCGGCGAGGCGCCCGCCTTCGACGGGACCGAGCGCTTCACCGTCACCGGCATCGCCGGTCTCCAGCCGCGGCAGGAGATCGAAGTCGGGGTCGAGAAAGCGGACGGGACCAGGTCCAGCTTCCCCGCCCGGGTGCGGATCGACACGCTCAATGAGCTCGAATATTTCCGCCACGGCGGCATCCTGCACTACGTGCTGCGGAACCTCGCAGCCTGAGCGGGACCGAACTCTTCGTCGAAGTCGCCGGCTGGGCGGGGGCGTCGTTCATCCTCGGCGCCTACCTGCTCCTGTCGATGGGCAAGACGACGGGGCAGTCGCCGCTCTACCAGGGCATGAACATCGTCGGGGCGGCGGGCTTCATCGTCAACGGCTGGTGGCACGGCGCGATACCCTCCGCGGCGCTCAACGTGCTATGGCTGGCGATCGGGGCGGTCGCCTTGTGGCGGATCCACAGGCGCCGCGCGACGCGGGGGAGGGAGACATGAGCCTGGTGATGGCGATGCTGGCGGCGCAGGCCGCCGCGGCGAAGGGTCCGCCGGAGCCGGTGCCCGAGCCTTTCTACCGCGACGCGGTCGCCTGCGCGGCCTCGGCGGCGGCGGAAGGCGGCGCGGAGCAGAGCGACGCGGCGATGGAGGAGATCCTGACCTGGGGAATGGCGGCCGCCGAATATGGCAAGCGCGCCGGCCGCACCCCCGCCGAGATCGACGCGGGCGAGGACGTCGCGCAGGCGCAGACCTTCTACGGCCAGCTCAAGGCGCACAAGCCGGCGGCCTTCGCCGCCCACCGCGCTTACTGCCGGGCGCTGCTGCCCTGAGACTGGTCGATCTCAGCCACGTCATCGAAGACGGCATGACCACCTACAAGGGCCTGCCGGGGCCGCGCATCTGCGACTATTGGGCGCGCGAGGCCTCCGCCGCCTTCTACGACGACGGCTCGACCTTCCAGATCGGGCGGATCGACATGGTGGCGAATACCGGCACCTATCTCGACGCGCCCTTCCACCGCTATGCCGAGGGGGACGATCTCGCCGCACTCGCCCTGGAGCGGGTGGCGGCCCTGCCCGGCCTCGTCGTGCGGCGATCCTTCGAAGACGGGCTCGCCGTCGATGCGGACGCCTTTGCGGGGCTGGAGGTGGCGGGCAAGGCGGTGCTGGTCCACACCGGCTGGGACCGCCACTGGCGCACCGAGGCCTATCAGAGCGGCCACCCCTTCCTCACCGAAGAGGCGGCGCGGCTGCTAGCCGACAAGGGCGCGCGGCTGGTCGGGATCGACAGCCACAATATCGACGACACGGCGCGCCGCGCGCGGCCGGTCCATACCGTCCTGCTCGGCGCCGGGGTGCTGGTGTGCGAGCACATGACCCGCCTCGAGACGCTGCCGGACGCCGGCTTCCTCTTCTCCGCCGTTCCGCCGAAGGTCTCCGGCATGGGCACCTTCCCGGTCCGGGCCTTCGCGGCGATCGAGCACGCCTGAGCGGCGGCGGGCGCGGCGCTGGCCGCCGTCTTCGCTCCTGGAAGGAAAGCCCGGTTTTTCGAGCCGCTTCCGGCGCCGGCTGCCCGCATGCGCCTTGAACGCGCTCCACCGCCTGTGGCAAGGCGGGCGTCATCGGAGGAAGCGGGGGCGAAGTGACGGAGCGGAGCGCGCCTTGGTGGGAGCAGCGCTGGGCGGTGGCCGCCCTGGCCCTGTTGTCGGCCGTCCCGCTGCTGTGGCCCGACATCCCGCCTCTCGTCGACCTGCCCGGGCACATGGGGCGCTACCGCGTCCAGCTCGAGATCGACAGCAACGAGACGCTCCGCCAGTTCTATAGCTTCGACTGGGCGCTGATCGGCAATCTCGGCGTCGACCTGCTCGTCATCCCGCTCGCGAAGATCTTCGGGCTCGAGCTGGCGGTGAAACTGATCGTGCTCACCATCCCGCCGATGACCGTCGCCGGCTTCCTCTGGGTGGCGCGCGAGGTGCACGGGCGCGTGCCGCCGACGGCGCTGTTCGCGGTGCCGCTCGCCTACAATTTCCCCTTCCTGTTCGGCTTCGTCAATTTCGCCCTGTCGATGGCGTTCGCCTTCCTCGCCTTCGCGCTCTGGCTGCGGCTGGCGCGGCTCGGGCGGCTGAAGCTGCGCGCCGCCCTGTTCGTGCCGATCTCGATCGTCCTGTGGGTGACCCACACGTTCGGCTGGGGCACGCTCGGCGTCATGGCCTTTTCGGCCGAGCTGGTCCGCCAGCACGACCGCGGCCGCAGCTTCCTGGTCGCCGGCTTCCGCGCCGGGCTGCACTGCCTGTCGATGGCGCTGCCCCTGCTGCTGATGGTGGCGTGGCGCAACGGCGCGGTCGCCGGGCAGACCGCGGACATGTTCAACTGGCCCGCCAAGTTCCGGTGGCTGATCATGACGCTGAGGGACCGCTGGTACGCGTTCGACTTCGGCTCGCTCTTCCTGCTCATCGGGCTCGTCGCGCTGCTGCCGCTGCGCAAGGGGATCGGCTTTTCGCGCAACCTCCTCGCCTCCGGCCTCTTCCTGCTGCTCGTCTATCTGCTGCTGCCGCGGATCGTGTTCGGATCGGCCTATGCCGACATGCGCCTCGTCCCCTACATGCTCGCCGTCTTCGTGCTTGCGCTGCGCGTCCACGAAGGCGCGGGGCTGCGGCTGATGCAGGGCCTGGCGATCGCCGGCCTCGCCTTCCTTCTCGTCCGCACCGCCGCGACGACGATCAGCTTCCGGCTCTACGACCGCAGCTACGATCGCGAGCTCGCCGCCATCCACCATATTCCTCAAGAGGCGCGGCTGGTCTCCTTCGTCGGCTCGCAATGCCGCCAGTCCTGGGCGATGCACCGGCTCGAGCATCTCCCCGCCATCGCGCTCGTGCGCAAGCGCGCCTTCTCCAACGATCAATGGTCGATGGCCGGCGCGCAGCTGCTCACCGCCCGCTACCAGGCCGGCAGCGGCTTCGAGCGGGACCCTTCCCAGATCGTCGGCCCCGTCCAGTGCCGCGGCGAGCTCTGGCGCTCGCTCGACCATTCGCTGGCCAACTTCCCGCGCGACGCTTTCGACTATGTCTGGCTGATCGCCCCGCCGCGCTACGACCCGGCGCTGACCGAAGGGCTGGAGCCGGTGTGGCGGAGCGGATCGAGCGTGCTCTTCCGCGTCGAGGACCGCTCGCCGCCGGCCGCATCCGCCGCTAAGGAGGCGCGATGAGCCTCTCGACCTCTCCGCCGCTTTCCCTCTCGATCGTCGTTCCCTGCTACAACGAGGAAGCCTGCCTCGGCGAGCTCCACGCCCGCCTCAGCCGCGCCGCGCGCGGCGTCGCCGGCGAGAGCTACGAGATCGTGCTGATCAACGACGGCTCCCGCGACGGGAGCTGGCCGATCATGCAGGCGCTCGCCGCCGGGGACCCGCACCTCGTCGCGATCAACCTCTCGCGCAACCACGGCCACCAGCTCGCTTTGACCGCGGGGCTGGACCTCTGCTCGGGCGAGCGCATCCTGATCATCGACGCGGACCTCCAGGATCCCCCGGAACTGCTCCCCGACATGATCGCGGCGATGGAGCGGCAGAAGGCCGACGTGGTCTATGCGGTGCGCCGCGCCCGGGCCGGCGAGACGGCGTTCAAGCTCGCCACCGCCAAGCTCTTCTACCGCCTGCTCTCCCGCCTCGCCGAGATCGAGATCCCGCGCGACACCGGCGATTTCCGGCTGATGAGCCGCCGCGCGCTCGATGCCTTGCTGAGCCTGCCGGAACAAGCCCGCTTCATCCGCGGCATGGTCGCCTGGGTCGGCTTCCGGCAGGTGCCGATCGTCTACGACCGCGCCCAGCGCCACGCCGGCCAGACCAATTACCCGCTGTCGAAGATGATGCGATTCGCCCTCGACGCGGTGACCGGCTTCTCGACCGCGCCGCTGCGCATGGCGAGCCATATCGGCCTGTGGCTGGTCGCGGCCTCGGTCCTGCTCCTCGCCTACATCGCCTTCGGCTTCCTCACCGGCAGCGCGATCCAGGGCTGGACCTCGCTGATGCTGGTCGTGGTGGTGCTCGGCGCCGTGCAGATGTTCGTGCTCGGCATGATCGGCGAATATCTCGGGCGGCTCTACATGGAGGCCAAGCGCCGGCCGCTCTACATCGTCTCCGACATTGCCGGCGAAGCGGGCGGCCAGGCGCGCCTCGGCCACGTCGCCCACGAAGCCGAGGTTCAGGGGACGGAGACGATCGCCACCAGCGAGACGCCGGGCGGCAGCGGCACCCTTCCGAGCGCGTAGCGCTCCAGCCCGAACAGCGCCTCGAACAGCGCGTTGACCGGCCTGGGCGGCAGCGCGTCGTCGCTGTCCTTCTTGCCCGTCACCCGTCCGGCGAGCCGCGCCGCGGCGGCGAGGGGGAAGAGCAGGCTGTTGAACCAGCTCAGCATCTCGATCTTGAGCCCGGCCTCGGCCACCGCCTTGCGCAGGGCCGCGCGGGTGTAGCGGCGCTTGTGGTGGTTGACCTCGTCATGCGCGCTCCACATCCAGGGGAAGGCCGGCACGGTGATCAGGATGCGCCCGCCGGGCTTCAGCCGCCGCGCGATGCTCCTCAGCGCCGCCACGTCCTCCTCGACATGCTCCAGCACGTCGAGGATCGCGACGAGGTCGTAGGCCCGCTCCGGCACGCCGGGCAGCGCGGGCAGCGGCGCGTCGAGGATGGCGTGGCCGAGCCGGCGCGCCGCCACGGCGCGGGCGGCGCCGTCGATCTCGATGCCGTCGACCCGGCCGAAGGCGCGCAGCATCTCGAGATTGTGGCCGGTGCCGCAGCCGATCTCGAGGATCCGCGCGTTCTGCGGCAGCGCGATCTCGCGGGCGATGAGATCGGCGAGGATGCGGCGGCGGGCGCGGTACCACCAGTGGCGCTCGTCCAGCTCTGCCATGCGGTCGTAGACGATGCGCTCCATCAGCCGAACACCCATTTGCGGTTGAGCGTGAAGGTGACGACCGGCGTCACGATCACGATCGGGATGACCGACCACCAGACCGGGCCGTCCAGATATTTGACGAAGAACCAGACGAACAGCTGGTTGAGGAGGAAGCCGCTGGTGTTGGCGGTGAGGAAGCGCGCCATCCGCACGCCCGCCCGGTCGCGGGCGCCGTGCCCCCTGAAGCTCCAGCGGCTGTGCAGGAAGTAGCCGAGCGGGGCGAAGACGAGATAGCTCAAGGTCAGCGCCAGCATCGGGTGGATCGGGAAGACGGTGGCGACGATCCAGTAGGCGCCGGCGACGAGCACGGTCATCAGCCCGCCGGTCAGCCCGAAGCGGAGGACCTGGCCGATCAGGGCCGAGTGGCGCCCGATCAGCGCATGATGTCTCTTCGTCAGCATCGCTGTTCCGGATCGCCCGCTTGCCCTTTGCCCCCGAGCGACTAGACCCGCCCCGACGGCTTGAAAAGGGGGCGTGAGGCGGCAATGGAGGCGTTGGACCGGCTGGAGAAGCACTGGCGCTGGTGGCTTCTCCTGTTCTGGCTGGCCGTGGCCGGGCTGATGCTGTTCGCCCGCTGGGGCCCGATCCAGGCCTTCGCGCTCGGCGACACCGACGACAATCTGAGGATCATGCAGGTCCGCGCGCTGCTCGCCGGGCAGGACTGGTACGACCTGCGCCAGTACCGGCTCAATCCGCCCTTCGGCGCCGACGTCCACTGGTCCCGCTTCGTCGACCTGCCCATCGCCGGCATAAGGCTGCTGCTCGCGCCCTTGGTCGGCGGGCCGGCGGCGGAGCGGGCGGCGGTGGCGCTGGCACCGCTCATCCCGCTTGCCGTAGTGATGGCGGCGGTGTCGGTGACGGCGCGGCGGCTCGTCGCGAAGCCCGCCTTCGCGCTCGCCATCGCGATCCTGCTCTGCGGCCATTCGGTCCGCGGCATGTTCATGCCGCTCCGGATCGACCATCACGGCTGGCAGCTCGCCCTCCTCGCCACCGCGGTGATGGCGACGACCGATCCGAAGCGCGCGCGGGGCGGCGCGATCCTCGGCGTGGCGAGCGCCCTCTCGCTCTCGATCGGGCTGGAGATGCTGCTCTATCTCGCCTTGCTCGGCGCGGCGACAGTCCTGCTCTGGGTGCGCGACGCGGGCCAGGCGCGGCGGCTCGCCACCTATGGCGGCAGCCTCGCCGGCGGCTGCGCGCTTTTCTACCTGCTCTTCGCCTCGCACGCGAACCGCGCACCAGTCTGCGACGCCCTCTCGCCGGTCTGGCTCTCGGCGATGGCGGTGGCGGGCGCGGTGGCGGTGGGGCTCGCCTTCCTCGCGCCGCGGACTTGGCCGCTCCGCCTCGCCGCCGCCGCGGCGGCGGGGCTGGTCGTGGCCGGCGCCTTCGCTGTGTCCTGGCCCCACTGCCTCGGCCGGCTCGAACAGGCCTCGCCGGAGCTGATCGAGCTCTGGCTCGGCAATGTCCGGGAGGCGCGGCCGCTCTACACGCACGGCCTCCACACCAGCGCGGCGGTGGCGGCGCTGCCCGCCATCGGCCTCGTCGGCTACGGCCTGATGCTGTGGCTGCACCGCCGCGAGGGCGCGCGGCTTGCGCTCTGGGCCGCGGTCGCCGCCCTGCTGAAGATCGCCGCGGGCGTCAACGAGACGATCTCGACGCTGCTGCTGAACTGGCGGCTGGCAGCGGGAGTCGGGCTGTACCTGCTGTCGTTCGTGTTTTACTTCCTCGGGG
>JBKBVA010000116.1:0-7812 GCA_046289665.1 Allosphingosinicella sp. | reverse complement strand
GCCAGCGCCGCGAGCCCGAACGCGACGTTGCGCTTCTGCCCGGAATCGTCGCTGCCGAGGCCGGTGGCGAGGGTGGCGATGTGGATGAGGTCGCCGCCCGCCCGCGACCACAAGGCCGGCGTCGCATCGACGGAGAGGGATCCGACGCCCGCCAGCACCTCCTGCGCGCCGAAGCCGCGGATGAGGTTCTCCTTGCCTTCGAGGCCGAACGTCTCGGTGATCCTGCGCGGCGCCAGCAGCATCGCGGCGGCGAGGCCGAAGCTGGTCCAGCCGAGGATGCGGGCGGCGCGCAGCGCGGGGGTCATGCTCTTGTCGGCGGGGCCGCCGGAAAGGGTTGCGGCATTCATTGCTTGGTCTCCCAGGGCTTCATGACGACCTTGATGCAGTCGTCCTGCTTGTTGCGGAAGGTGCGGTACATGCCCGGTCCTTCCTCGAGCGGCACCGTGTGGGTGACGACGAAGGAGGGATCGATCTGCCCTTCCTCGATCCGCCGGGTGAGGTCCTCGGTCCAGCGGTTCACATGGGTCTGACCGGTGCGCACCGTCAGGGCCTTGTTCATCAGCTGGCCGATCGGGATCTTGTCGACGAGACCGCCATAGACGCCGGGGATGGAGAGGACGCCGGCCGGGCGGCAGACGTAGATCATCTCGCGCAGGACATGCGCCCGGTCCGATTCCTGCAGCATCATCTGCTTGGCACGGTCGTAGACCGAATCGATCGTCGAGGTGGCGTGCGCCTCCAGGCCGACCGCGTCGATGCACTTGTCCGGGCCCTTGCCGTCGGTGAGGTCGTTCAGGCGCTCGATCACGCTCTCGTCGTCGCGGTTGATCGCGATCGCGCCGGCCGCCTCGGCCATCTGCAGCCGTTCGGGAAGCCGGTCGATCACAACCACCTTCTCCGCGCCGAGCATGATCGCGCTGCGGATCGCGAACTGGCCGACCGGGCCGGCGCCCCAGACGCAGACGGTGTCGGTCGGCTGGATGTCGCACTGCACCGCCGCCTGCCAGCCGGTCGGGAAGATGTCGCCGAGGAACAGGGCCTGCTCGTCGGACATGCCGTCCGGCACCTTGATGTGGGTGTTGTCCGCATAGGGCACGCGCAGATATTCGGCCTGGCCGCCCGGATAGCCGCCGGTGAGCTCGGTATAGCCGAACAGGCCCGCCGTGCGGTGGCCGAAGACCTTGTCGCTGAGCTCGCCGTTGCGGTTGGTGCGCTCGCACACCGAATAATTCTGCCGCCTGCATTGGTCGCACTCGCCGCACCAGATGGTGAAGGGGACGACGATGCGGTCGCCGGCCTTGAGCTTCTTCGTCTCGCGGCCGACCTCGACGACTTCGCCCATCATTTCGTGGCCGATCGTGCTGCCCGGCAGCATGCCTGGAATGAAATTGTGGAAGAGGTGGAGGTCGGACCCGCAGATCGCGCAGCTGGTCACCTTGATGATCGCGTCCTTGCCGTCCTCGATCTCGGGATCGGGGACGGTGTCGTAGCGTATGTCTTCCTTGCCGTGCCAGACCAGCGCTCTCATCGGCTTCTCCTTCTGTTGACCGTTTCTTTTCGAACGGCTCGCCCCGCGCGGCGGGGGCAACAGGCGGACCCGCTATGGCCACGCTCTGCCGCAAGCCCGCCGCGGCCAGGCCCCCGGCCGCTGAAAACCCCCGCTTTTTCAGGAGGCTGACCGGACCGCATCCGGAACAGGCGCGCCTCCCGGCGGTTCTTCCCGCAACGCAAACAGGAGGCCGCAAATGGCAAGCAAGACGGAAAGCAAGCAGGGCAAATCGAGCACGAGGAAGAGCGGCGGCAGCGGTAGCGGCAGCGCCTTTTCGTGGGGCGGCGGCAATACCGGCGTGCTGGTCGGCGCGGCGATGGCCGGCGCCGCGGTCGGCATCGCCGCCAATGTCGGGCGCAAGCTGATGATCCAGATGACCGGGGCCGCGGCCGGCGACTGGATGGACGCGCTTAAGGCCGAGCACCGCGCCACGCTCGCCATCTTCGACAAGATCGAGGCGACCGACGACAACCAGACGATGATGCGCTCGCACCTGCTGATGAAGCTCAAGTATGCGCTCACCAAGCATGCCCACGAGGAAGAGGCGGTGATCTATCCGGCGCTGCGCCAGGCCAACAGCGCCCACGACGCCGATGCGCTCAATTCCGAGCACGGCTATGTGAAGACTTATCTCTACGAGCTGGAGACGATGCGCAACGACAGCCCGGACTGGCTGGCGCGGGTGCGCGATTTCCGCACGATGATCGAGGAGCATATCCGGATGGAGGAAGAGGAAGTCTTCCCCGCCTTCCGCGCGACGATGTCCGAGGAGCAGAATGCGAAACTTACCGCGCAGATGAACAAGGAAGGCTTCAAGATGGCGTGATCCCCGCGCTATCGTCCCGGCCGATGCCGGAGCCGCGGAGTGCGAAAAGGCCGGCGGGGCATCCCCGCCGGCCTTTCTCATGTCCGGGGCGCCGCCAGTGACCGCGCGGTGCCGGATTCAGGCGGTAGGGCCGCCGGCGCTCGATGCGACGAGGCCTTCCCGGTCGCCCGCGACGGCTTCGTCATAGGCTTCGAAGTCCTTGCGGGTCGGCGTTCCCTCGCTGCTGTCGCCGCCGCCCATCGAGACCTCCTCGACCCGGCCGCCGTCGGGCGGGCTTTGCGTCACCACCGCCTTCAGCACCTTCGCCGCGTAGACGATGTCGCTCGACGTCGCATTCCACAGCTTGGCTTCCTCCGGCTCGACGGTGACGAGCGCGACGTCCTCCCCGTCCGGCCCCTGCGGCAGCCAGGCCTCGGTGAAGTAGGACCAGAGCTCACGCAGCTTTTCGCGGTCCTGGCTGGTCCGCGCCGTCCCGGCCACCGAGACGTAGTCGTTCTTGTGCGGATCGGCATAAGCGAGATTGACCGGCGCGGAGCCGCCAATCTCCCCCACCTTCGCGTCGGTGCGGGTGACGAAGTAGATCCTGCCCTCCTCGGGGCGCACGAGGCTCGCCATCGGGCGGCTGACCAGGCGCCCCTCTTCCTCGACGGTCAGCATCGCGATGCGGATCTTTCCGATCGCGTCCCAGATATGCTTGGTGTCGCCTGCTTCGGCCATAATGCTTCCTCCGGCTGGGGTGTGCCGGAAGAACCGCCGGGCAGAGGGGCCGTTCCTACCCGCTTTAGGCGGTAGAGGGGCGGCGGACCGCCCCTCCCCTCCTCAGCCGAGCTGGCCGTGGCAGTGCTTGTACTTGCGGCCCGATCCGCACGGGCAGGGCGCGTTGCGGCTCTCCGGCGCCGGCAGCTCGGTGACGAACTCGCCGTCGGCCAGCTGCTGCTGCGGCGGGATCTGGAGCGGCGGCAGGCGCGACAGGATGGCGCCGGTGCCGGCGTCGATGTCGGCCGTATCGTCGTCGCCGGTCAGCGGATCGATATGGTGGGTGATGAAGTCGGGCAGGCCCGGAAGCTCCGGAAGCTGATCCTCCTCCGGCTGGGCGAAGGTGAAGCTGGCCAGCGCCAGCGTGCGGGTCACGTCCTCGCGGATCGCTGCCAGCATCCGCTCGAACAGCTGGAAGGCCTCGTGCTTGTACTCGTCGATCGGCTTCCTCTGGGCGTAGGCGCGCAGGTGGATGACCTGCCGCAGCGCGTCGAGCATCGCGAGATGCTCCTTCCAGTGATGGTCGAGCGACTGGAGCAGGATGCTCTTTTCGATCTGGATGTAGCTTTCCGGCGGAAGCTCGCGCGTCTTGTCCTCGATCTCCTTGTCGGCCATCGCCTGGATCCGCTCGACCAGCATCTCCGGATCGACCGACTCCTCCTGCAGCCACGCGTCGATCGGCGCGTCGAAGCCGAAGACGTGGGTGACGCGCTCCTTGAGGAGCGGCACGTCCCACTGTTCGGGATAGGAATTGGGCGGGCACGCCTCGCCGACCACCGAATTCACCGTCTCGGCCCGCATGTCGGTGACAACGTCGCCGACCGTCTCGGCGTCCATGATGTCGGCGCGCTGCTCGTAGATGACCTTGCGCTGGTCGTTCATCACGTCGTCATATTCGACGACCTGCTTGCGGATGTCGTAGTTGCGCGCCTCGACCTTCTTCTGGGCGGTCTCGATCGCCTTGGAGATCCACGGGCTGACGATCGCCTCCCCGTCCTCCAGATTCTTGTTCATCAGCCGCGCGAACATGGTCTGCGGCCCGAAGATGCGCAGCAGGTCGTCGTCGAGGCTCAGATAGAAACGCGACAGGCCCGGATCGCCCTGGCGGCCGGAGCGGCCGCGCAGCTGGTTGTCGATGCGCCGGCTCTCGTGCCGCTCGGTGCCGAGCACGAACAGGCCGCCGGCGGCGAGCACCCGCTCGCGCTCCTCGGCCACCTCGGCCTTGATCCGCTCGATCGCGGCGTCGCGCTCGGGGCCGTCGGGCATTTCCGACAATTCGTCCTCGGTGCGGAATTCGACGTTGCCGCCGAGCTGGATGTCGGTGCCGCGGCCCGCCATGTTGGTGGCGATGGTGACGGCGCCGATCCGGCCGGCCTGCGCCACCAGATGCGCTTCCTGCTCATGGTAGCGGGCGTTCAGCACTTCGTGGCGGACGCCTTCGCGCTCCAGATATTCGGACAGCAGCTCCGATTTCTCGATCGAGACGGTGCCGACCAGCACCGGCTGGCCGATTTCCTGCTTCTCGCGGATCGCCTTGGCGATGGCGGCGAACTTGTCCGCCTGGTTCTTGTAGAATTCGTCCTCCTCGTCGATCCGCTTCACCGGCACGTGGGTGGGGATCGAGACGACGTTCATCTTGTAGATGTCCCAGAATTCCGGCGCCTCGGTCGCCGCCGTGCCGGTCATGCCGGAAAGCTTGGGATACATGCGGAAATAGTTCTGGAAGGTGATCGAGGCGAGCGTCTGGTTCTCCGGCTCGATGTTCACGCCTTCCTTGGCTTCCACCGCCTGGTGGAGGCCGTCCGACCAGCGCCGCCCTTCCATCATCCGGCCGGTGAACTCGTCGATGATGATCACCTTGCCGTTCTTGACGATGTAGTCGGTGTCGCGCTTGAACATCACGTTCGCCTTAAGCGCCTGGTTCAGGTGGTGGACGACGAGCGTGTTCTCGAAATCGTAGAGGTTGGAGCCGACGAGCAGGCCGGCATCCTCGAGCAGCCGCTCCATCTTCTCGGTGCCGTCCTCGGTGAGCACGACCGAGCGCTGCTTCTCGTCGACGTCGTAATCCTCGGGGACGAGGCCTTTCACGATCAGGTCGATGGCGGTGTAGAGATCCGATTTGTCGTCGGTCGGGCCGGAGATGATCAGCGGCGTGCGCGCTTCGTCGATCAGGATTGAATCCACCTCGTCGACGATGGCGAAGTTGAAGGGGCGGTGGACCATCGCGGCGCGGTCGTACTTCATGTTGTCGCGCAGATAGTCGAAGCCGAATTCGTTGTTGGTGCCGTAGGTGATGTCGCTCGCATAGGCGGCGCGGCGCATCTGGTCGGTGAGGTTCGGCACGATCACCCCGACGGTGAGGCCGAGAAAGCGGTAGACCCGGCCCATCCAGTCGGCGTCGCGGCGGGCGAGATAGTCGTTGACGGTGACGACGTGGACGCCCTTGCCCGACAGGGCGTTGAGGTAGGTGGCGAGCGTCGCCACCAGCGTCTTGCCCTCGCCGGTCTTCATCTCGGCGATCTCGCCGCGGTGAAGGACGATGCCGCCGATCATCTGGACGTCGTAGTGGCGCTGGCCGAGCGTGCGCTTGGCGGCCTCGCGGACCGTGGCGAAGGCTTCGGGGAGGAGATCGTCGAGCGTCTCGCCGGATTCGAGGCGCTGGCGGAACAGGACCGTCTGGTTGCGCAATTCGTCGTCGGTCATCGCCGAGATCGTCGGCTCGAAGCCGTTGATCCGGTCGACGATCTTGCCGAGCGAGCGGACGTAGCGATCGTTGGACGATCCGAAAATGGCTTTGGCAAATCCGCCGAACATAGGGAAATCCTGTCGTATCTGGTGAGGCCGCGCGGCGATGCGCGCGCCTCGGCAATGTCGAAATGGTGGAAAGGGGCGAAGGTGCCGCTATTCCAGCCGGCGCTCGTCCACCGGAGCGAGTTGGAGCAGCGGCGCATCGGGCGCTGCGGCGGCGAAGCGCGTGCCGGCCGAGCGGCGCGGCGCAGGCGCGTGGGTGGTTACGGCCGGGTCGGCTTCCTCGGCCGCGACGGCGGCGAGCTCCCCATCCGGTGCATGTGCTCCGGCGGCGCGGTCGAGCGGCCGGGCATCGGAGGCGGACTCGCCCGAAATGAAGCCGGTAAGGCCCGCCAGCATGGCCGAGAGGAAGAGCAGAAGTTCCAAAGACGCATCCGTACCGGGCGCTCACCCCGAGCGCCCCTGGCTGCGACATAGTGATTGCCCGCCGCTGCGTCCATGGCTAGCAGCCTTCCATGGCCGAACTTCACGAAGGCGGCTGCGCCTGCGGCGCCGTCCGTTTCGCGCTGAAGAGCGCGCCGTTCGACTGCGGCTGGTGCCACTGCCGCACCTGCCAGCTGAACAGCGGCTCGCCGGCGATGGTCTTCGCGAGCGTGCCCCACGGCGACTATGTGGTGACCAGGGGCGCGGAGGCGGTGCGCCGCTTCTCCTCGAGCAGCTTCGGCTATCGCCGCTTCTGCGGCGAATGCGGCACGCCGCTGACGATGGAGGTCGAGCACCAGCCCGAGACGGTCGATTTCAGCGTCGCGACCCTAGACGATCCCGCCGCGGTGGCGCCGGGCTTTCACATCTTCTGGTCGAGCCGGATCGCCTGGTTCGGGCCCGGAGACGACCTCCCCCGGCACGCGCGCTTCCGCAAGGACACGCGCGGCCTGGAGGGGACGGAGCCGCCGGCCTAGACTATCGCCTCAAAGCTCGTTTTCGAGCCAGGACTGGAGCTGGCTCTTGGGCGCGGCGCCGACCTTCGTGGCGGCGGGCGCGCCGTCCTTGAACAGGATCATCGTCGGAATGCCGCGTACGCCATATTTGGCCGGCGCATCGGGATTGTCGTCGATGTTGAGCTTCACGACGGTGACCTTGTCGCCGAGATCCTCGGAGATTTCCTCCAGCGCCGGCGCGATCATCCGGCACGGCCCGCACCATTCCGCCCAGAAATCGACCAGCACCGGTTTCGAGGAGCCGAGCACGTCCTGCTGGAAGCTGGCGTCGGTGACGGACTTGGTGGCCATGGGTATCTCCGTAGACTGTGTGTGCGGTGCATTTAGGAAGCCGGAGCCGAAGCCTCAAGCCGGGGCGGGCAGCGCCGGCAAGTGGGCGGCGAGAAGATCCTCGGGAAGGTCGTGGAGGACCGGCCCGGCGGTGTAGAGCAGCTTCGCCTCGATCCGGCGTCCGGGGAAGATCACCCGCAGCGCCTCCGAATAGGCGGCCATCTGGCGCAGGTGCGGCACCGGAATGTCGGAGAGGGCGGCAGGGGCGTGGCGGCCGGTCTTGAAATCGGCGACGACCACCCTCCCCTCCTCGATCAGCAGCCGGTCGACCGTGCCGGAGACAACCAGCCCCTCCCCCACCACCACCGCGATCGGCGCCTCGGCGAGGGACGCGGGGCCGAACAATTCGCGATGCGCGGGATCGGCGATGATGCGGCAGGCATCCGCGACGAGGGCGCGGCGCAGCGCCTCGTCCCCGACGCCGGCGGCGCGTTCCAGCCAGCGATCGGCGCGGGCGGCGCGCTCGCTCTCCGGCACATCGGGCAGGCGTTCGAACAATTGGTGGAGGAGCTTGCCGCGCAGCGCCGCCGCGCGCAGCGCCGGAGAGGGCGGCGGATCGGCGAAATCGTCCTCGCCGAGCGCCGAGGGCGCCAGCGGCCGCGGCG
>JBKBVA010000115.1:0-7850 GCA_046289665.1 Allosphingosinicella sp. | reverse complement strand
CTCCCCCCCGCTCTCCCCTTGTCGTTCGCTGCCGGGAGGGCGAGGAGGCCCTCGAGTTCCAGGAGCCCCGCGAGGGCCGCTCCGAGGAGGATCGCGAGGAGCGTCAGGACCGCGAGGACCGGCAGGACCGCGGCGAGCGTCAGGACCGTGAGGAACGCGACGCCGAAGCGCCGGCCGAACCGGTAGCCGAAGCGGCGCCCGCGCCCGAGGCGCAGCCCGAAGCGGCGCAGGACGAGAAGCCCAAGGCCCGCCGCCGCCCGCGCGCCCGCAAGAAGGACGAGGCCGAGACGCCTGCCGCGGAGGCGCAGGCCCCCGCCGCCGAAGCCGAGGCGCCCGCCGCCGCGGCCGACGCACCGGCGGAGGAGGCTCCGGCCAAGCCGAAGCGCCGCCGGCGCAGCAAGGCCGCCGAGGCGGCCGAGGCTGCCGGGGCCGAAGCGGCGGCCGGCAGCGAGACGCCCGCGGCCGCGGAGGAGCAGCCCGCCGCGCGCGAGGCGGCCAACGACCGCGAGGCCGATGCCGCGCCGGCCAAGCCCGCGCGCCGCTCCTCCAGGGCCAAGGCTGCCGCCGAGGCTCCGAAGGAGACGGCCGAGGCCGAGCCCGAGGCCGAAGCCGAGGAGAGCGGCCCGCCGCGCCGCGGCTGGTGGCAGCGCACCTTCGGCGCCTGAACCGCCGCGGGCATCGATCCAGACATCAGCCGCTTGCCTCCGTGCGGCCGCTCATGTCAGGTTCAGCCCGGAAACGGGATAGGACCGCCCATGGCTGAAGCTTCCCAGACGTCCCGGCGCCCGCAGAGCCGGCGAGGGGCCAATGCCCTCGCCCGCTTCGTCCTGTTCCTGTCCCTGAGCTTCGCGCTCGCGTTCCAGCCGGCGATGGCGCAGTCGATCCTGCGCGACGCCGAGACCGAGGCGCTGTTCGCCGACATGTCGCGCCCGCTGATCGAGGCGGCGGGGCTGCAGCCCGCGAACGTCGACGTCGTGCTGATCCAGGACCGCTCGATCAACGCCTTCGTCGCGGGCGGCCAGATCGTCTACCTCCATTCCGGCCTGATCACCGCCGCCGACAATGCCAACGAGGTCCAGGGCGTCATCGCCCACGAGCTCGGCCACATCACCGGCGGCCACATCCTGCGCTTCCACGACGGCGTGAAGATGGCGACCGGGATCATGATTCTCTCGCTGGTGCTCGGCGCTGCGGCGATGGCCGCGGGCGCGGGCGATGCGGGCGCGGGCATCCTCGCCGCCGGCCAGCAGGCGGCGATCGGCAAGTTCCTCGCCTTCACCCGCACCCAGGAATCGAGCGCCGACCAGGCCGGCGCGACCTATCTCACCAAGGCGGGGATCAGCGGCAAGGGCTCGATCGCCTTCTTCAAGAAGCTGCAGAACCAGGAATTCCGCTACGCCATTCCGCAGGAAGACAGCTATGCCCGCACCCACCCGCTGACCGGCGAGCGCATCCAGGCGCTGCAGGCGGTCTATACCGCGGCGGAGACGTGGGACGCGAAGACCGATCCGGCGCTCGAGGCGCGGTTCCAGCGGGTGAAGGCGAAGCTGCTCGGCTTCGTCGAGGATCCCAAGCGCACGCTCCAGATCTATCCGGAGACCGACAAGACGGTCCCCGCGCGCTACGCCCGCGCTTATGCCTGGCATAAGGCGGCGCATCCCGAAAAGGCGATGAAGGAAGTGGATGGGCTGCTCGCCGCCGCGCCCGACGATCCCTATTTCCTCGAGCTGAAGGGCCAGGTGCTGCTCGAATCCGGGCGGCCCGCCGAGGCGCTCGAATCGCTGCGCCTCGCGGTCGCGCGCGCGCCGGACCAGCCGCTCATCTCCGCTTTGCTCGGCCACGCCCTCATCTCGACCGAGAAGAAGGAGAATTTCGCCGAGGCCAAGCAGGTGCTGCGCGGGGCGATCGGGCGCGACAACGACAATCCCTTCGCCTGGTACCAGCTCGGCATCGTCTACGACCGCGAGGGTGATCTCGGCCGCGCCGCGCTGGCGACGGCGGAGCGCTACAATCTGCAGGGGCAGCCGCGGCTCGCGCTCGCCAATGCCGAGCAGGCGCTGCGCGCCATCCCGACCGGCACGCCCGACTGGCTGCGCGCGCAGGACATCGCGATGGTCTCGCGCACCGAGGTGGAACGCTCCAAGGGCCGCGATGGACGGCAGTGAGAGCGGCGGGGCGGGGCCCCGTCACAGCGAAGGGCGCGGGCACGGCTGGAAGGTCGCCTTCGTCGCGGGCCTCGCCGGCGCTCTGATCGGCGGCGGCACCGTCGCCTTGTCGAGCGGCTATCTGGTGCGCACCCACCTCCTCCAGAATCCCGAGATCCTCGCCGAAGCCTCGGACCGGCTGCAGCAGCGCGGCATGGCCGAAGCGGTGGAGGCGAACCGCGCCGCCTTCGAGACCCCTTTCGCCGGCGCCTGGGCGGGGGCGGAAAACGGCGACGTCATTCTCGTCGAATTCTTCGATTATGCCTGCGGCTACTGCCGCAAGAGCAATGCCGACATCGACCGGCTGCTGCGCGAGGATCCGAATTTGAAGGTCGTCTGGCGCGAATGGCCGGTGCTGGGCGAGCCGAGCGAGCTCGCCGCCCAGGCGAGCCTCGCCGCCGCGCAGGCCGGCCGCTACCGCGCCTTCTACGACACCCTCTTCGGCCTCGGGCGCCCCGACCCCGCGACGATCGAGCGGGCGCGGCAGGCGGCGGGCGTCCCGGCCGAGGCCGTCGCCCGGATGACCGGCTCCGAGGCGGCCCGGCAGGAGCTCGGCAAGAATTACGAACTCGCCCGCGCGATCGGCGCGACCGGCACGCCGACCTTCGTGGTCGGCGACCAGGTGCTGCAGGGCGCGGTCGGCTACGAGGCGCTGAAGGACGCCATCGCCGCGGCGCGTGCAGGCCGGTGAGCCGTCATCCCGGCGCAGGCGGGGATCGCGGCGGCTGATCCGTCATCCCGGCGAAGGCCGGGATCTTGTCGGGTGAAAGGCGCCGGCGCCCCTTTCGACCTGAGACCCCGGCCTTCGCCGGGGTGACGAGAGGGTTTCGCTGACGCTGCCCGGCGCAAGACTTATCGCCCGTTTACCGTTCCTTAGCCGCATTCCGTGCACTCAAACCGCCGAGCCGCGGGAGAGCGCAAGCGTGATGAAGTGTCAGGGGTGCAGGGACGGCGTCGGCCTGCCGTTCGAGATCCGCACCGCATTCCAGCCGATCGTCGATGCGCGGACCGGACAGGCGTTCGCCTATGAAGCGCTGGTGCGCGGGCCGAACGGCGAGGGCGCCGGCAGCATCCTCGCCCAGGTGACCGACGAGAATCGCTATGCGTTCGACCAGGCGTGCCGCGTCGCCGCGATCCGCGAGGCGGTAGCGGCGGGGATTCTCGACACGCCGGCGCGGCTGTCGATCAACTTCCTGCCCAACGCCGTCTATTCGCCCGCGGCCTGCATCCAGCTGACGCTGAAGACGGCGCGGGAGACCGGCCTGCCGGTCGACCGGCTGATCTTCGAATTCACCGAGAACGAGCGGATCGACCCCGACCATGTCCGGGGCATCATCGCCGCCTATCAGGCGCTCGGCTTCGCCACGGCGCTCGACGATTTCGGCGCCGGCCATGCCGGGCTCGGCCTGCTCGCCGACCTCAGGACCGACATCATCAAGATCGACATGGCGCTGATCCGCGACATCGACACCAGCATGCCCCGGCAGCTGATCGTCGGCGGCATCGTCAGCCTGTGCGAAAAGCTCGGCAGCATCGTCGTCGCCGAGGGGATCGAGACGGTCGAGGAATTGCGGGCGATCGAGAAGATCGGCATCCGCTACGTCCAGGGCTATGTGTTCGGCCGGCCGCAGCTCGGCGTGCTGCCGGCGGTGCCGGACGACGTCGCCGCCGCCGCGCTGGCGGCTTAGGCGGCGCCCGCCTCCCGTCATCCCCCTTCCGTCATCCCGGCGAAGGCCGGGATCTCGTCGGGTGAAGGACACTGTGTCTTTTCCGGCCTGAGACCCCCGCCTTCGCCGGGGTGACGGGAGGGGCGCCGCGCGCCTAGCCCTTGAAGCCCTGCGCGACGACGTACCATTCCGACGAGCCCTTGCGGCTGGCGGGAGGCTTGGCGTGCTTGACGGTGGAGAAGCGGCGCTTGAGCTCGGCGACGAGATTGTTGTCGGCGCCGCCGGCCAGCACCTTGGCGACGAAGGCGCCGCCCGGCCGCAGCACCTCGCCGGCGAATTCCAGCGCCGCCTCGACGAGGCCCATGGTGCGCAGGTGATCGGTCTGCGGGTGGCCGACCGTGTTGGCGGCCATGTCGGAGAGGACGAGGTCGGCGGGGCCGCCCAGCGCCTCGCGCAGCCGCTCGGGCGCCTCGTCGGCGAGGAAGTCCATCTCGATCAGCACCGCGCCCTCGATCGGGTCGGTGGGCAGGAGATCGATGCCGACTACCGCCGCCTTGGGCGCCCGCTGGCGGACGATCTGGGTCCAGCCGCCGGGCGTGACGCCGAGATCTACGACCCGCTCGACGCCTTTCAGCAGGCCGAAGCGGTCGTCGAGCTCGGCGAGCTTGTACGCGGCGCGGCTGCGGAAGCCCTCCGCCTTGGCGCGCTTCACATAGGGATCGTTCAACTGCCGCTCGAGCCAGCGGGTCGACCCGACCTTTCGGCCCTTGGCGGTCTTGACCCGTTTCATGGCAATGTGCCTCCCCGCGCTGCAAGCGGGGGGAGGGGGACCAGGCGAAGCCTGGTGGAGGGGTAGGTGACGCGGCATCTGCCGGTTACCCCTCCACCACCCTTCGGGTGGTCCCCCTCCCCATCTCGCGATGGGGAGGGAAGGTACCGCCCCGCCCTCACAATTTGTGTCCGTCGCGGGCCATGAGCGAGCGCAATATGCCCTCGCGTATGCCGCGGTCGGCGACGCCCAGGGTCCTGGCCGGCCAGATGTCCATGATCGCCTCCAGGATCGCGCAGCCGGCCACCACCAGGTCGGCGCGCTCGGCGCCGATGCAGGGGAGCTGGGCGCGCTCCGCATGGCTCATCGCGGAGAGCCTGGCGTTCACCGCCCGCATCGAATCGGCCGGCATCATCAGCCCGTCCACCGCGCGGCGGTCGTAGCTCGGGAGCGCGAGGTGGACGCTGGCGAGCGTCGTCACCGTGCCGCTGGTGCCGAGCAGGCGGATGTTGCTGCGGTCGGCCGGAAGCAGCTCGGAGAAGCGGCGGAAGGCGTGGCGGACCCGCTCCTTCATCCGGCCGAAGGCGGCGAGCCGCTCGCCCGGCTCGGCGAAGTCGCGGCCCTCGCTCTCGGTCAGCGAGACCACGCCCCAGGGGGCGCTCCACCAGCACTGGATCTTGGGGATGCCGCCGCCGTCGGTGTCGATGAGGACGAGCTCGGTCGATCCGCCGCCGATGTCGAAGATGAGGGCGGGGCCGTCGCCGGGCTCGAGCAGGCGGTGGCAGCCGAGCATGGCGAGCCGCGCTTCCTCCTCGGGCGAGATGATCTCGAGCGCGATGCCGGTCTCGCGGCGCACCCGCTCGACGAAATGGCGGCCGTTGACGGCGCGGCGGCAGGCTTCGGTCGCCACCGAGCGGGCGAGGGAGACGCGGCGGCGCTTGAGCTTCTCGGCGCAGACGCCGAGCGCGGCGACGGCGCGGTCCATCGCCTCGTCGGCGATGCGGCCGCTCGCCGCCAGCCCCTCGCCGAGGCGGACGACGCGCGAAAAAGCGTCGATGACGGTGAAGCCGTCCTCGCTCGGGCGCGCGATGAGCAGGCGGCAATTGTTGGTGCCGAGATCGAGCGCGCCGTAGGTGTGCCGGGCGGGGTAACGCCTTTCGAAGGGGGCCGCGCCCACCTGTGCCGGTCTTCCCGCCGGCGGGAGCGGAGCCGTGGCGGCTTCCTGCGCCATACCGAAAAACTCTTATGTTCTCGTTCGAGGCGGCGGAAGGCCGCCCCTTGACTTGCCCCGAAGGTACATCGGCGGGCTCGTTTCGGCAAGGGAGGCGGCGGGCGCCGCCGGCAGGCGCGGCCCGCCGTCCGGAAACGGGGCGGCGGAAACGTGCCGTCACGCCCGCGATGGCCGGTGTCCGGCCGCCTCAGCGCCTGCTTGAGTGCCGCGCCCCCGCGCCGCAGCAGCAGGGATGCCAGCCTGCGCTGGCATGACGGGGAGGCGGGGAGGGCGGCGCCATACCCGTCACCCCAGCGAAGGCTGGGGTCCATGCGGCCTCAGCGCCTCGCCAGCCGCATCGAATGCCCGCCCGGTCCGCATGGATGCCAGCCTGCGCTGGCATGACGGGTGCGGGGAGGGCGGTGCCATACCCGTCACCCCAGCGAAGGCTGGGGTCCATGCTGCACCCGAGCCCGCGCCGCCCGTGCTGGAGAGGCTCCGCCGCAGCAGGGATGCCAGCCTGCGCTGGAATGACGGGGAAGCGGCAAGGGCGGCGCCGATCCGGGGCGCCGGCGCGGCCTATTTGTCCTTGTCGTACGGGTTCTTCGAGCCGCGCGTGTCGAGGCGGACCGGGACGGCGCCGAAGCCGAGTTCGCGGCGCATGCCGTTGACGAGGTAGCGCAGATAGCTGTCGGGCAGCATTTCCAGGCGGTTGCCGAAGATGAGGAAGCTGGGCGGGCGGGTGTTGACCTGGGTGATGTAGCGCAGCTTGATGCGCTTGCCGCCGGGCGCGGGCGGCGGATTCTTCTCCAGCGCGTCCTCGAACCAGCGGTTGAGCTGGCCGGTCGAGACGCGGCGCGACCACACTTCGCGTATCTCGAAGGCGGCGGCGAGGAGCTGGTCGAGGCCCTTGCCGGTGGCGGCGGAGACGGCGAGCAGAGGCACGCCCGGCGCCTGCGAGAGGCCGTCCTGGAGCGCCGTCTTGATGCCCTGGAAGAGCTGGCTGTGGTTTTCCGCCACGTCCCACTTGTTGATCGCGATGATCAGCGCCCGGCCTTCCTGCAGCACGTAATCGGCGATGCGCAGGTCCTGCGATTCGAGGCCGAGCGTCGCGTCGAGCAGCAGCACGACCACCTCGGCGAACTCGACCG
The DNA here is from genome assembly GCA_046289665.1 of Allosphingosinicella sp. GTDB lineage: Bacteria > Pseudomonadota > Alphaproteobacteria > Sphingomonadales > Sphingomonadaceae > Allosphingosinicella. The sequence goes on along the minus strand of JBKBVA010000115.1, from coordinate 849 downwards.
CGCGGCGGCCGTCGGCGACGGAGAGCTTTTCCAGCTTGTCCTGGATCTTGGCGCGCTTGCGCATGCCGGCGGTGTCGATCAGCCGCACCGGGCGCTTCTGCCCGTCCGGCGCCTGCCATTCCCATTCGATCGCGATCGAATCGCGGGTGATGCCGGCTTCGGGGCCAGTGATCAGCCTTTCCTCTTCGAGGATGCGGTTGATCAGGGTCGACTTGCCGGCATTGGGGCGGCCGACGATGGCGAGCTTCAGCGGCCGGTCCGCCTCATTCTCCTCGGGCTCCTGGTCCGCTTCCTCTTTCTCGACGTGGGGGCGCAGATGCTCGAACAGGTCGACCACGCCCTCGCCATGCTCGGCGCTCATCGGAATGGGTTCGCCGAAGCCGAGGCTCCAGGCTTCGAGGATGCCGCTCTCGCCCGCTTTGCCTTCCGCCTTGTTGGCGGCGAGGACGACGGGGGTGGTCTCGCTGCGCAGCCAGCGGCCGATCTCCTCGTCGAGCGGGGTGAGGCCGGCGCGGGCGTCGATCAGGAACAGGGCGACGTCCGCCTCGCGCACCGCGGCGACGGTCTGGGCGCGCATCCGGCCGGGGAGGGTTTCGGGATCCTCGTCCTCGTATCCCGCCGTGTCGATGACGCGAAAGTCCATGCCGAGCAGGGTCGCGTCGCCCTCGCGGCGGTCGCGGGTCACGCCGGGGCGGTCGTCGACGAGGGCGAGGCGCTTGCCGACCAGCCGGTTGAACAGGGTCGACTTGCCGACATTGGGCCGGCCGACGATCGCGACGGTGGGGAGTTTCGCCATGCCGCTGCCCTGCCGGGTCGCGGGGCGGGGGTCAACCGCGGGCGCGGCGGCCC